>NZ_LNDC01000160.1 GCF_001870905.1 Geitlerinema sp. PCC 9228 | reverse complement strand
CGGAGTCTGCTACGAGACCAAGGCTGGACTAACCGAACGCAATCAACACGAATGTCGATTTTTGTCCAGTGATTAGGTTAGTCCCATTTCCTTTGAGAATTGGAAATTGCTAGCACCATGCTAAATGCCTACTGACCAAATTCCAACCGAGTTCGTTCTACAATCTCGGCGGTTACTTCCTCCAATTCTTCCTCCAAAGCCAGTTGTTCGATTCGCTGTCTGGCTTGCGATCGCACGAAATAGGGAATATTTTTCAATTTCGCCTTGGCTTCTGGGGTCCAGCTTAGTTCGCCATTGAAGTCCGCATAGTCCATAGATCGAACACCAAACGCAACGTATCTTTCCTTTTATTGTCCCCAGTCCCCTCCCAATTGTCCATCAAAAAATCCCCCCCATAAAACTACATGGAGGGGTCCTTTAGAATTTCTTTGGCTTGGTGGGGCCAATCCCCACCAGTGAAATTGCCAAACGTTTCTAGTCGAGATCTCTCATGGCAAGCACGGGTTCGCTTTCGCGATCGATGCCTTTTTCAAAGCCAGCAGCGGCAGCACGAGCGCGACCAGCGTGCCACAGGTGTCCGACCAAGAAGAAGAAGCCAAGCACAAAGTGAGAGGTTGCCAACCAAGCACGCGGCGACACGTAGTTGAAGGAGTTAATTTCCGTTGCCACGCCGCCCACGGAGTTAATGGAACCCAGGGGTGCGTGGGTCATGTATTCAGCCGCACGGCGAATCTGCCAAGGTTGAATGTCGTTTTTCAGCTTGTTCAGATCCAAACCGTTGGGACCGCGCAAGGGTTCCAGCCAAGGACCGCGGAAGTCCCAGAAGCGCATAGTCTCGCCGCCGAAGATAATTTCTCCGGTGGGAGAGCGCATTAGATACTTACCAAGACCGGTGGGTCCTTGAGAAGAACCAATGTTGGCACCGAGGCGTTGGTCGCGGACCAAGAAGGTAAAGGCTTGCGCTTGAGAAGCTTCCGGACCAGTGGGACCGTAGAATTCGCTGGGATAAGCAGTATTGTTAAACCAAACGAAGAAAGAAGCGATGAAGCCCATCAGGGATAGGGCACCCAAGCTGTAGGAAAGATAGGCCTCTCCAGACCAAATGAAGGCACGACGTACCCAGCCAAAGGGTTTGGTGAGAATGTGCCAAACACCACCGGCGATGCAAATCAAGCCAATCCAGATGTGACCGCCGATAATATCTTCCATGTTGTTGACACTGACGATCCAGCCGTCACCGCCAAAGGGAGATTTGAGAAGATAACCGAAAATAACCGCCGGGTTCAAAGTGGGGTTGTTGATGACGCGAACGTCACCACCACCGGGTGCCCAGGTATCGTAGACACCGCCAAAGAACATGGCCTTAAAGACCAACAGCAAGGCACCAATTCCCAAAAGAATCAGGTGGTACCCGATAATGTTGGTCATTTGGTTTTTGTCTTTCCAATCGTATCCGAAGAAAGAAGAATACTCTTCTAGGGTTTCCGGTCCGCGAATGGCGTGGTAAACCCCGCCCAAACCTAGGACGGCGGAAGAAATCAAGTGCAGAACGCCGACCACGAAATAAGGGAAAGTATCGACGATCTCACCACCAGGACCAACACCCCAACCGAGGGTGGCCAGGTGGGGCAGCAAAATCATTCCTTGTTCGTACAGGGGCTTTTCGGGAATGAAGTGTGCCACCTCGAACAGAGTCATGGCACCAGCCCAGAACACGATTAGCCCCGCGTGGGCTACGTGAGCGCCAAGCAGTTTTCCGGATAGGTTGATGAGACGGGCGTTGCCTGCCCACCAGGAAAACCCGGTGGATTGCAGGTCGCGACCTCCCATCGCGATGTTGTTGTTACTAGAGAGCGTTACCACGTGGCAATACCTCCTCTGGGAACTCGAACTGTTTGTGTGGTTGGTCTTGAGGGGCCATCCAGGCGCGGATGCCTTCGTTTAACAGAATGTTTTTGGTATAGAAGGTTTCAAATTCGGGGTCTTCGGCGGCGCGCAGCTCTTGGGAGACG
>NZ_LNDC01000159.1 GCF_001870905.1 Geitlerinema sp. PCC 9228 | reverse complement strand
AAGCCCTTGTGGTGCTCAGAAAGCAAATTTCCAAACCAGCAACGGATGGGAATGGCATCGTATCATCAAAAAACTATAAAAAAAATCATATATCTGCTTTTCCTGCTACCAACTTACTTTGCCAACTATCCAAGTGCAAGGAACTATATTTCTCCCAAAAAGAGCCAACCAAAACCAACCTCGAAAAAATTTCTCCTCTATCGCGCTTGCAAAATACTGTATTTTGGTTGTTGTTGCTAGCTTTCTCCATGTTGGGTACCAGGATGCATTTTTGGCAGCTAGAATCCCAACAACAACAAGCTCGCTACCAAAACATACAGCAAGAAGCCGAACAATTAACCGAACGAATTACTCATTTGGAGGCGGAAGTCAATCAACTACGGGAGCGATCGGGTTTGCACAATCGACCCCCTGTAGCTACGAATTTCCAGATTGCCGAAAATAGCGGCGGCAGTGCCAAATCCATACCAACAGAACAGTTGCTGAAGACAGTTCGCCGGCGATTGTCGTTGCTGACCACCAAATTCCAAGATTCTGTCAAGCCAGCTTTAACCGCCAAGCTAGCATCGGAAGCGATCCAACCATGGGGACTTCCCATCGATACGGCAGCAGAAATTACCTCCCATTTTGGCATTCGCCGCAATCCTTTTGGTTACGATCGGTATGAGTTTCACGATGGTATCGATTTTGCTGGAGATTATGGTACTCCCGTACGCGCTACCGCGCCGGGTATTATTGTAGCAGCAGGTAGGAATGGCGGGTACGGCAATGAGGTTCAAATTCAACATGAGTCTGGATATGTCACATATTATTCTCATTTATCAAAAATTTTGGTTGGGCAAGGTACCCGCGTTCGCAGGGGAGACTCAATCGGGTATGTAGGAAGTACGGGTCGTTCTACAGGGCCCCATTTGCACTATGCCATTTATCATCAAGGGGAGGCGGTGAATCCCATTTATTACTTGGGTTGGTCTCAAACTACCTTGGCTCAAGGAAAAAATAATACTTCTACCCCGTCTACTGTTGCCAGCTCCGGTTATTAAACGATAATTGAAAGGTGTTTTTAGGAAATTAAACCCTGACTTTATGAAATTTTTCTTGGGAATCGACTTTGGAACATCAGGTGCTAGAGCTATTGCTATTGATTCTGACGGCACGATTGCCCATCAAACCAGCGTAAATTGGTGGGATAATAGCTCCTCAAATAACAGCAATCGCTGGCAACAAGGATTGTACCAATTATGCGAGCAAATCCCCGTTTCCCTACGAAAAGAAATTAGCGCGATCGCTTTCGACGGCACCTCCGGAACCGTTCTATTGTGCGACCAAAGCGGTTCTCCCCTCACCGAACCCATTTTGTACAACGACCGCCGCGCCGGAGATATGGTCGAAAAAATTCGCGAAGTGGCACCGGCGGGGCATCCCGTTTTGAGCGCTACCTCCAGCCTTGCCAAACTGCTTTGGTGGCGCGATCGCTATCCCCACATCTGGCAGCAAAGCCGCTACCTCCTCCATCAAGCCGATTGGCTGGGATTTCTCCTGCACGGTCGGTTAGGCATCAGCGACTACCACAATGCCTTAAAACTGGGATACGACCCCGGCAGCGAAGCCTATCCCGACTGGTTGCTGCAAGGATTCTCTTCTCACCTGACCCAAGTCATTCCCCATGTCGTATCACCGGGAAGTAAGGTCGCGCTAGTAAGGAAAACCATCAGCGATCGCTTTCAATTCCCTGCCAACTGTACCGTATGCGCCGGAACCACCGACAGCATTGCTGCGTTTCTTGCTAGCGGTGCCCAACAACCTGGAGAAGCCGTGACTTCTTTAGGTTCTACCCTTGCCATCAAACTCCTGAGCCAGCAGCGCGTAGATGATTCTCGCTACGGCATTTACAGCCATCGCCTGGGAGATTTATGGCTGGCTGGCGGTGCCTCCAATACCGGTGGTGCCGTTCTCAAACAATACTTCAGCGATGCAGAAATCGCCGCTTTCAGCTATCAAATCCCTGTAGAACCCAGCAATCTGAACTACTATCCCTTACCCGAACCAGGGGAACGCTTTCCCATCAACGACCCCAACTTGCAACCGCAACTAGAACCGCAACCAGAATCGCGCCTCGCCTTTTTCCACGGTATTTTAGACGGGATTGCGCGCGTCGAAAAACAAGGCTACCAGCTTTTGCAGCAGCTAGGCGCTACCCCAGTGAGGAAAGTTTATACCGCCGGCGGTGGTGCCAGCAATCAGAATTGGTCGCAGCTACGCCAGCAATATTTGCAAGTGCCGGTGGTGGCTTCTGCAGAAACGGAAGCGGCTTATGGAACGGCGTTGCTAGCTATGAAGAACGGTTCGAGCTAAAATACAACCATCGATTTCTCCGTTGCTTTTTATGCCTGCAAATCTACGCCGTTTCCTGCTAATAGCGGTAGCCTTGATTCTGGTGATTGGTTTCGGTGGTTTGAACCAATCAAACGCGCGATCGCAAACATCATCGTCGAAACTAGAAGTTGTCACCGAACTCTCACAAGCACCTGGCAATATTGCTCTTAATTCCGAAAACCGCATTTTTCTGAGTTTGCATCAGTTTTTTCAACCGGAATTGCGTGTGGTGGAAGCTTTTTCCAATGGCGCGTTGCTTCCTTTTCCCAATAAAGCTTGGTCGCAAGGAAACGACCTCAATCGCGTAGCTTTGGATGCAGTTTTGGGAATTCAAACGGATGCCAACGATATTGTGTGGATGCTGGATAACGGTTTGCGAGATGGTTCCATTCCCAAATTGGTGGGTTGGGATAGCCAGGGCGATCGCTTGGTGAATATTATTTACCTTCCTTCTCCCATTACACCAGAAAATGCTTTTATCAACGATTTAGCCGTAGATACAGATAAAAATTACATTTATATTGCCGATCCAGCCGGTGGCGATAACGCTGCACTGATTGTTGTCAATACCCGTACGGGGATGGCACGTCGGGTTTTGGAAGGTCACCAAAGCGTGGTTCCCGAAGATGTGGAACTGGTTATTGACGGCAAACCGGTACAGCGACAGTTACCCGACGGCAGCGTGGTTAAACCAAAAGTTGGCGTCAATCCCATTGCCTTGGATGCTGCTGGCGAGTGGTTGTATTTTGGTCCTATGCATGGTACAAGCATGTATCGCCTTCGTTCTGCTGATTTGCGCGATGCCAGTTTGAGGGAAGAACAACTGGCGGCACGGGTGGAACGCTATAGTGATAAGCCAATTTGTGACGGTATTGCTATGGATACGGCTGGTAATATTTATTTGGGCGATTTGTCGGAAAATGCGATTGGGGTTATCACAAGCGATCGCACCTATAAACTCTTATTTCGCGACGACAAAAAACTTCCTTGGGTGGATGCGTTTAGCCTGGGGAACGATAATTACGTTTATACCGTTTCCAATCAACTCCATCGTTCTGCTGTTTTAAACGCTGGCGAAAACGAGGCAACACCACCTTTTTATTTGCTGCGATTTCCCCCCGCTGAAAGCGCGATCGAGACTCGTTAGCCAGTGGAGATTTTTGCTGGCTTAGAACCAGCAAGCCAACTAAAACGAAACCGCATATCGCTATACACAACTATCGAGTCTACATGAGCGATGTACGGTTACTACAAGACGAATTATTTAACCCAAGTTCTTGATTTTGGGGAGTTTTTGACATATAGTATAGATAATGGGATTGGTTTGTTCAATTTTAAAATTTCGTCTATTCCCATTATCTAGAAGCGTCTATCTATAAAATACCATATTTAAGGAGATTGTGAAAAAAAAATTTCACTGCAAAAGCGATCGCTTGGTGCCCCCCTGAAAAAACAGGGGGGAAAGGGAAACTGAGAAATGCGGGAATTAGCCAGCAGTTGGCGATTCCGTAGCCGCTTCAGCTTCATCAGAACGATTTTGCGCCACTTGGTCTTCAAAATAGCGCACCAAATTAGCCAAGCTGTACTCCAACTGGTCGCCGGGGTCAACCACTTGCCAACCTTCTGAGGTGGCTTGTTGCCATTCAAAGTGCAAGTGAGGACCGGTGGAATATCCAGTGTTCCCCACCTGCGCGATCGCGCTTCCTTGTTCTACCCAGTCGCCAGCTTCTACCCACAGGCGAGATAAGTGAGCATAAAGCGTCCTTTCCTGGGGCTGGTTGTGGCGGTCAAAATGTTCCAAAATCACCGTCAGTCCGTATCCTTTAATCCAACCAGCTTGGGCGACGCGACCGCCCAAAGCAGCGACCACCGGCGTTCCTTGCGGTGCGCCAAGATCCGTACCCGTATGGAAGCGTTCTTCACCGAAAATGGGATGGGTTCGCCAACCAAACACGGAGGTAATGGTCGCCGGGATGGAGAGCGGGAATAACATAGACGTATTGTCATTTCCCGGCATCTTCAGATTTTGGATATTTTCCCACGCCTGTTGTCCGTAATAACTGTGGCGGACCACCGTGCGCTTGTCAACGCTGCGATCGCGATTTGCCTGGCGATTTCTAATGGCAGCATTGGTTTGCCGGTAGCGAGGGGTTGTTGGTTGCCGATTGTACCGAGGTTGGGGGTGGCGCGCGATCGCAGCTGGTTGCGTTGGCGGTGGCGGGCAAAATTTCCCCGAAACCACATCTCCTTTATTAACCACTCGTTCGCAACCAGTGGAACGTTCCTCCATCACCACCTGCACGTTATCTGCAGCAGGCTGTTGCTGGTTGGTCGTTGCTCCCAAATTGAAATCGTTGCTGGAATCAATGTATTGATTTTTATTGTTGTAGGATAGCTGGCGGTCACCCTGCTGTTGGGGATGGGGAAGGACCAAAGGCGCATCAGTTTGGTTGGTCGAGTCCGGTAAGGTCGGTTCTACTTGAGCTGTCTCTGGTGGTATTGGTGTGGGAGACCCTGTCGCCGATGGGGTTTGTGGCTTTGGCCGTGCTGCCGGCGTACTAGGTGTAGACCCCTGGGGGTTGGGCAGGGTATCGATGGCTGGCGATGGAGATTTTGAGTTGGCAACCACATTGCTGGTCGATTCTGCCTGGGAAAGCAAATCGGCTGCCTGGGTCGAAGGTTCCGGCACTGCGATCGCCATACCGCTGCTAAGAATTCCTATACTGCCAATCCAAGATAAACCTTGCTGCCACCAAAAGAGACGGTCGTTTTTACTATGTTGGGAATCCATAAAAAGCTGCTACCTACTAATCGTCGGTCGATGGGACAATACTTGACTTTTTTGACTTTAAAGGTAAAAAGAGGGTCCTATTTCCCATGATTTGCCAAACGGGTGCATCTTAGGAAACAGGCCAACCAACCTTTAAGCATACCCCAAAGAGACTTCACCGGGGTGCAAATATGTTTCTGCTGCCGGCGAACCATCGCACCAACGCACGCGCAATTGTCCGCCCAACGTAACGCCAGCGACGGTTGCATCCCTACCGTTAATCGCTACAGTTTCTCCTAAATGAATCAGGAGAGATTCGTAATCGGCAACCAAGGCATGGACCTCGCCGCTACGCCAGCGTTGGTATCCCTCCGACAACCCCACCAGAGTTGCCGCCATCAGTTGTTCCAACGAATCAATGGGACGCCAAGAGGTTTGCGACCAGCAAGCTGCCAGGGAAATTCCCGGCTCGGGGACTGGATTGGACCAGTTTATCCCTACGCCGACCACCGCTTGTACGATTTTTCCGTTGGCGATTCGGGTTTGGGTTAAGATTCCCCCCAATTTGCCTCCGTACAGAACCAAATCGTTGGGCCATTTGAGCGCTGCAGGCACCCCTGCTTGCCGCAAGATACTGGCAATTCCCCAGGCACTGCTCAGGGTAAGTTGGGGGGTACGATCGGCGGCTGTATGGGGAGTCAGCCCTAGGGAAAGATACAATCCCCCTGTGTTAGACTGCCACTGGCGTCCCCACTGTCCCCTGCCAGCAGTTTGTTGACCGGCTACGATCGCTGTTCCTTCTGCTGCCCCTTGACAGAGATGATCCCACAGGGTTTGGTTGGTGGAAGCGAGTTTGGGATACCAAAAAATTTGCCATGGCAACAGGGGATACTGATGGCGAACCCCGATAGGGAGATGTGCTTCGACGGCAAAATTCAGGTGGTGGGAGGAGGGAAAAATTGTCAACGCGATGGCTGTGTCTAACGTTACCGTTTATTACAGTATCATAAAAAATTTCTTTTCATAACTTTCGGTTCATGTAGACTGGACGGGGAGCTAGCAAGCCGTTTTCCAGCAACTTTTGGCGTTACCTTCTATTGTCGATGCAAGTTTGGTACTGGCGTTATTGGAACCAACTTCCCTATTTGAGCTGTAGTTTGCTGGCTGATTGGCCCCACGGCTTTTTCACCAGGCAGTTTGACCCGCAAATGCCCGCGGAGTTGGTAAAGGTTCTAGACCCGCAGGCCACGGCAGCCCGCAGCCGGCAGGTTCACGGCAACCGTATTTTAACCGAACTCCCCACCCAGCCACCGTTTCCCGAAGCGGATGGTTTGATGGCTACGGCGGCAGGAACTTCGGTGTGGGTTTGTACGGCTGATTGTACCCCGGTTTTAATGGGCGATCGCCAAAGGGGGGTGGTGGCGGCAATTCACGCTGGTTGGCGCGGGACGGCGGCGCAGATTGTCCCCCGTGCGATCGCAGGTTTACAACAGCAGGGAAGTTCCTTGGAGGATTTGCGGTTTGCCCTGGGGCCGGCAATTGGCGGTTCGGTCTATCAAGTTTCTGTGGATGTGGCGGCCCAAGTATGTGCTACTCTCAACCCCGCCGCTACCGATGCCAAAACCATGTTGGCTACCTGGGGGGTTCGCGAACGGGTCCCCTTTTCCTCGCCGGTGGTGCTTGCGGATGCCACCTTTGGGAAAATGCGTTTGGATATTCGCCAAGCGATCGCCACGCAAATCGTTCAGTGCGGGATTCGCTGCGAACAAATCGCGATCGCTCCCTATTGTACCTATCAAACTTCCAACTATTTTTTTTCCTACCGCCGCAGCGGACAATCCCAGGTGCAGTGGTCGGGCATTGTAGCTCGCCCCTTCCCCCCCTAACCACCGGCTTGACGGGCGAATGTAACAAAAAATACAAGAAAGTACAACGGTGTTAATAAAAATTTGGCTACCTCCACGTTAATGTTATAGTTTAATTAAATGTTCTTGCCGAAGTAACATTAGGGATTTCTACTCCAACACGCGACCGTACTGCGGCGATGGTGTCCTTGGCATTGGTTTTTGAGGCCATCAAGTATCGGCAACTGGGTCCATTGTATTGTAGGGTGCATATATAACCCAGAAAACGGCCAATCCCATCGAATACAGACCGAACCATCCTATCCCCCATCCAAGGCGATATTGATAGTTTCTGCCCCACAGCGATCGCGAACGTTGGCTTTACGGTTCTTGTTGTTCCAGCACAAAATAAGATAAATATATGATTCAAATGGTCGGTAAATCCAACCAAACCAAATTCCTATACTACCAACCTCATCGTACGCCAGCGCCATCTGAGTCCGTTCCGATCGACCTCGATCGTTTCAGTGCCCTATCATCGCAATTGTTCTGCGCAATCGGTGCGACTGGATACTTTCAAATGCTCCATCCCCAATGGAGTGAGGTTTTGGGATGGTCCGTCGAGACGCTGATGTCCAAGCCTTGGTTAGAATGGATACACCCAGAAGACAGTGGTTCTATCTTGCACGAACTGCACAAACTGATCGCCAACGGCACTGAAGTAGTGACCTACAAAGTTCGCCTGCGCTGTGGGGATGGTTCCTATCGCTGGTTTTGGTGGAAAGTCACCTATGCCCAGTCAGAAAAACAATTATATGCCGTGGTTCGGGATTTGGGAGAACACCCTTGGTGCGACCTCAGCAGCCATGCCAACGGCGAAAACGCCACATCCAACCAAATTCGGCGCGAATTTAATACCCCACAAGCCCATTTTCGCTTGCTGATGGAAAATGTCAAAGACTACGCCATCTACATGCTGAGCGAGCGCGGGTATATTATCAGTTGGAACGCCGGTGCCGAAAGGGTCAACGGCTACAGCACCGACGAAGCCATTGGCAAGCACATCTCCATCGTCTTCCCCCCCGAAGATATCGAAAAAAAGCGTCCCGAAAAAATTCTGCATACCGCTGCCGTTGAAGGACGTTTTGAAGACGAAAACTGGCGTCTGCGCAAGGGAGGACAGCGTTTTTGGGCCAACGTCATCGTCACCGCCATTCGCGACGCGGAAGGACAACTGTTGGGTTTTTCCGTCGTTACCCGGGATATTACCGAACGCAAGCGTGCCGAAGCCGAACTGCAACAAGCCTATCAAGATTTGGAAGAACAAGTGGAAGAACGTACCGCCGAACTTTCCCAAACCAACGCCCGCTTGTTACAAGAAGTTCGCAGCCGCCAGCGTACGGAAGAGGCTTTGCGCCAATCCAAAGCTTATTTAAAAGAACAGGCACAACAGCTAGAGAAAACCCTCTACCAGCTACAACGCACCCAAGGACAGTTAATCCATACAGAGAAAATGTCCAGTTTGGGACAGTTGGTGGCTGGCGTGGCTCACGAAATTAACAACCCCATCAGTTTTATCTATGGCAACATTGATTATGCCCGCCATTACATCGAAGATTTGCTGCACCTGATTCGCGTTTATCAGCAACAGTATCCCTGTCCGCCACCGGAAATTGAAACCGCCATCGAACAAATTGACCTGGAATTTATTGCCACTGACGCCCCACGCCTGCTGGAATCCATGCAAGAAGGGGCGGAGAGAATTCGCGAAATTGTGGTTTCCCTGCGGAATTTTTCCCACCACGACCGCACTCGCATCAAACGCGCCAACCTCCACGAAGGTTTGGACAATACGTTAATGGTGTTGCAGTATCGGTTTAAAGAAACCCCGCACATGCAGGGCGTGCGCATTCTCAAGTCCTATGCCGAAGACTTACCGCAGGTGGAATGCTATCCGGCGGAACTCAACCAAGTGTTTACCCATTTGTTGAACAATGCCTGCGATGCTTTGGAGGAAAAACGCAAAACCTCCCTCGCTGAAACCGATGGTACGCCGCCGACCATTCGCATTCGTACGTATGTCTGCAAAAATCGCGTTGCCATCGCTTTGGCTGACAATGGCTGTGGCGTTTCGGAAAACGTCCGCGAACAAATTTTCGATCCGTTTTTTACCACCAAAGTGGTGGGGAAAGGAACGGGATTGGGATTGTCTATTGGCTATCAAATTGTGGTGGAAAAACATGGGGGTAGGCTGTACCACCGGGCTTTGGAAGGAGAGGAAGCTGGCTTAAAAACAGAATTTGTGGTGGAGATTCCTTTGCAATTGCCCGATTCAGCACAGGAGACCCACCAACAAGATGCAACCGCTTAACGTCATGCTAACCTCTTGTGGAAAAAAGCGGTTGGCATTGTGGAAAAACTTGGGGAAAAGTTGTGGAAAAGCCGATCCTTGGCTGGAAAAGCAAAATGCGCTTTCCTGTGGAAAACCCCGATTCGGGAACGACCCAATCGGGTGCACCGCCAGACCGGCCGCAATCTGCTAGCGCCACCATCGCGCCGGGAACGCCCGCAAAAATTCTTAGGGGAATTCCGAATCCAGGCTGGTGTCGATTTTGGCAATCACTTCTTGCATGCGGGGATGGTTGAGGAATTCTTTGGTATCTGCTAGCAAGCGATCGCCCCACAGGTTTTCTTCTAAAAATTCTATATTGGCATAGCGACCGTCGAGGCGCAGGGCACTTTCTCCCATGGCAAGTCCCTGTTCTTTTTTCCCCTGGGCAAACAACGCCACGGCGATCGCCAGTTGCGGTTCCGCCGCTTCCCGTTCGATGGACATGGACTGACGCCACTTGGACAAAGCCGCTTCTACATCCGCCTGTTCGTATTTCACCAAACCAATATTGTTAATCGCTGGCCAGAACTGGTCGTTGATGGCAAACGCTTCTTCATACTTCGCGATCGCTTGAGAATACTCGCCCATCATATAGTAAGCATTTCCCAAATCGAACAAAGCCCCCGGGACTTCCGGTTCGACTTTTAAACCAGCTTCTAACGTTTCTACCGCTTTATCGTAGGTATTTTGGCGGAAATAAGCCGACCCCAAAGCAAATAGGATGCGGGCATTTTCCGAATCCAAGCGCCGCGCTTTTTTCAATACCTCGATGCTGCGCTCTATCCGGTCGGTTTCCAAATACAACCTACCCAACAATCCCCAAGCATCGGCACTAGCTGGCGCTAGTTGCGTGGCCAGCTGGGCTCGTTGCAACGCCGACTCGTATTGTTGAAATCGAGCCAACTGAGCGGCTTCTTCCGCCAGCGCCAAACCTTGTTTTTGTAAATTCTCAGTATCGAGCTGGGGAACATAGGGCAATAAAGCTTGTCCTTTGGCGGCGGGGGTGGTTCCCAAAAGACCCAAACTCAAGCAAAGGGATAAGAGGGAAATGCGCTTAATCACGATTCTTTTAACAAAAAACGGCAACTGTACGAGCCTAATCTACTTTAGCAGTTTCTTTGATTTTTTGACCGTTTTGGTGGGATAGAGGGGAGAGAATGGGGACCATGAAGGGGGGACCCAAACTTCCCCAATCCATGCTCCCCGACTGCCCACGTTTCCACGCTTTGATTTTATACGGCTACTAAGGAAGCAGCTTCCCAAGCTTGGTTTTGATAGCCAAACTGGAAAATTTGTGGGTGGAGAATCTCTGCTAAGATTTCAATGGATTCTACCAAACCCGGACCGGGACGGTTGAAGTAGGCATTGCCATCCACAAAGTATACCTGTCCTTGTTGCAAGGCGGATAGTTGTTTCCATTCCGGACGGTCTAACAAAGGCAGGGCGGCTTCGCGGGTGCGTTCCAACCCAAAGCCACAGGGCATGAAGACGATCGCATCGGGGTCGGTTGCCTGGAGTTGTTCCATTTGCACCCACGGAGAATGTTTGCCCGTTTCTTCCATTAAAACCGGACGTCCGCCAGCCAATCGTACCAGTTCTGGCACCCAATTGCCTGCTGCCATCAGGGGTTCTGTCCATTCAATGCAGGCCACCCGGGGTCGCTCTTCGGTAGGCAGGTCTTCGGTGGCATCTTTGCAGGCATCTACGCGACTTTGCAAGCTCGCGATCGCTTCTTCAGCTGCTTGGGGAACCTGCAAAGCAGCTGCTACCCGCTTGATATCCTGCCACACATCTGCTAGAGTATGTGGTTCTAGAGAAACAATTTGCGGTTGATGGCCGGTAAATTCTCCCACCGCCGCTTCCACATCTGCTAGGCTAACCGCACAAGCATCGCACTGGGATTGGGTAATGATATGGGTAGGTTGCAGTTGTTTGAGCAATTCCACATCAACTTGATAGACGCTCAAAGCCGATTGCAATAGTTGTTCCACCTGTGCGTGAATTTGGGCACTGCTTCCTTTCGGATCCAGCTTGGGTTGCGTGCAAACCGGCAGTTGCTGCACCTGCGCCGGATGGTCGCATTCGTGGGAGCGCCCTACCAGAGAATCGGTTTCCCCCAAACAAGCTACGATTTCGGTAGCGCTCGGCAATAAGGAAACGATGCGAAGCCTTGGTTCTCGTCGATCGCTCATAGGCCACCTGGTTAATGTCTCTACGATTTAAAAAAAACCTTCTGTTAGCTAGTGTAACGAATTTTTGAGCAAATAACAGCCCAATCGGGCACGGACGCGCTGTTGTGTCCTTCCATGGGGAGATGGCCAAGCCACCTATTTTGGCGATCGTCTCCCTTTCTGGTTTGCGTGCCCCCATTTCCCCATCACCATTCCCTCTGACAGCCGCCCCCTCCCTTCCCTTTTGCGTGTTTGTACGGAGTTTTCTGCCCTACCCACTTAAATTTGGCTAGAAGTTCCGTGAAATAACGATAGTGACATCTAACTTCGTTGAGGAGAATAAAAGTAAATCGAACAATTTACCTGCGATCGCCCCTAAAAAAATCCGTTGTTAGTGGGGTAGGAGAGGAAAAATGGCAACTTCTAGTTCCGTACAACACACCCAAAGCATGGAATTGTTGGTCCGCTACCAACAAACCCACAGTGTCCACACCCGCAACCAACTCGTACGCCTACATCAAGGTCTGGTTCGCAAGGTTGCCCACCGGATTCACCAACAGTGCCGCGAACCTTACGAGGACCTCGAACAAATTGGTTACTTGGGTTTAATACGTGCCATCGAGCGTTTCGATCCTACCACAGGTTGTGCCTTTAGTTCCTTCGCCGTTCCCTACATTCGCGGCGAAATGCTCCATTACCTGCGCGATCGCGGCCACACGGTGAAAATCCCCCGTCGCTGGCGGGAATTACAACGGCGCGGGCAAAAGGTGAGCAATTCCCTAGCAGCCAAACGCGGTTGGCGTCCCAACGACGAAGAAATTGCCAATGCTTTAGGAGTTTCTTTGTCGGAGTGGCAAGAAAGCCAACTGGCCACGCAAAATTGCATGCCCCTGAGTCTGGATGCTGCCATTACCCAACAAGACGATAGCGCGACGACCCTCAAAGATATTTTACTCGATGAGAAAGAACAAAACTGGCAGCAAATTCAAGAAGAACGACAAGCGTTGGCAGTGGCTTTAAACCGTTTGGAAGATAAAAGCCGGGAAGCGATTGAATTGGTCTTTTACCAACAGCTATCGCGCAAGCAAGTAGCCAAACTCGTTGGGGTTAGCCCCATGACCATGACTCGACGCCTGCAAAAAGGTATTCTCGAGTTGACCAACGTTCTCCAATCGGCACCGGAATCCCCAGAAGCGCAAGCCAGTGGATAGCTACAGGTTCCATTATCATTCACCAAGTTGAGGGGAATCACCCCTTCCCCTGGGACGAGAAACCTATATAATAGCAGTGTTGGATGCTAGCAAGGAAATTGGTCTGCCCGTGGAAAATACGGATGGTACGGATAGTACGTCCGGTCTCCACGCTTGGTTTGGCTATCGAAGTGTGTGCCTCGCTTTTTACGAAAAAAGACGGGAGCTTGAAAGCTCTGCCTCTTTCCCAGCCGGGAGGAAAAGCGATTTGTGCGGTTTGAGCCGCCGTCACCATCAAGTCAATGTATTAGCATCTAGAAAAGCAGGCGTAAACCTATTTTTGTTCATTATGTTGACTCTCAGCTACGAATTTAAACTCAAACCAACATCCC
>NZ_LNDC01000158.1 GCF_001870905.1 Geitlerinema sp. PCC 9228 | reverse complement strand
TACTATCGGCTCTTGGTCTAGCCACTACTACGGGAACCTGGCTGTTCCCAAGCCCCGTCGCTTTAGCGCGGGGTCAGTGACAATTCCAACATCGTCGGGAACTTGCTGCCGATAACCCGGAGATTCCCATACATACCAACGGAATTTGTTTTCCGCTACCAACCAAACCAAATACTCTCGAACGCCATTGCGATGGTAGGCTTGTTTTTTATCGTGCAAATCGTAAGACGCGCTACTGCCAGCAATTTCCACAATTAATTCTGGAGCACCTTCCACGTAATCATCCTCGCTAATACGCGAATTGCCGCCCAAATTTTCGTCGAGGCGCAACAAAACATCCGGTTGCGGTTCGTTTTTGCTATCCAGGCGAATGGTGGCGTTGTCGGCAACTTCCAAACCTGGGGTGGCAGCGGCATAAATTTCCAGCCAGGCTACCATTTGGCTGTGGGATTTGCCGTGTTGATAGTAGCGTAGGGGAGAAGGCAGATAGACAATTCCTTCCACAAGTTCTGCTTTCTTTAGCTGCGGCATGTGGTGGTAGCGTCGCTCGAATTCTTGGCAGCTTAAGCGATCGCCCGATTCCAAAATCGGCAAAAGTTCTGGAGATTCTGACCCATCGCAACTCATGACCAACCTCAAAATTGCCACTAGCCATCCCTGCCCAACTATACTATAGAATAGGAATCAAAAGCTGTGCGATCCTACAAAATTTCTGAAAAACGCGATCGCGCTGCCCGAACGTCGCCAGAAACAACTAGCAAACCATACATGGGCGCGAGCAACCTCTCGAAGTTTCCCGAACTAGACCCAAACAATCTATTTCCCTTTGAACTAGATGATTTCCAGAAACAGGCGATCGCTGCCCTCAACGCCGACAAATCGGTCGTGGTCAGCGTTCCCACGGGGTCCGGCAAAACCCTCATTGGCGAATATGCCATTTACCGCGCGTTGGCAAGGGGCAAACGAGTCTTTTATACCACACCTCTGAAAGCCCTTTCCAACCAAAAACTGCGGGATTTTCGCGATCGCTTTGGGGCAAAGAACGTGGGATTGCTGACTGGGGATATCTCCGTCAGCCGGGAAGCATCGGTCTTGGTCATGACCACGGAAATCTTCCGCAACATGCTCTACGGTACCCGCATTGGCGAAATGGGTACTTCCCTGGAAGATGTGGAAGCCGTGGTTTTGGACGAATGCCACTACATGAACGATACCACCCGGGGCACGGTCTGGGAAGAATCCATTATTTACTGTCCCCACGAAATCCAATTGGTTGCCCTTTCCGCTACCATCGCCAACAGCGACCAACTCACCGATTGGATTCATCGCGTTCACGGACCCACGGAACTGGTCAAATCCGACTTTCGCCCCATTCCGCTACAATTTTACTTCTGCAACGACAAGGGCTTTTTCCCCCTCCTCAACAGCAAGCAAACCAAACTCAACCCCAACCTCAACCGCTACAAACGACAAAAAGGCAAACGCCCCAAAACCCCTTCCATTATCGACGTACTCTCCCACTTGCAAGAACGGGATTTGCTGCCGGCTATCTATTTTATCTTTAGCCGCCGGGAATGCGATCGCGCTGTGGGCAACGCCAGCCAACTCAAACTGGTCAACCCAGAAGAAGCCCAAGAAATCGAACAAGCCGTCAACGACTTTTTCGCCCGCAATCCGGAAGCAACCGCCCGTCAAGGACAGTTGGAACCTCTGAAACGGGGCATTGCCGCCCACCATGCTGGAGTTCTTCCTGCTTGGAAAGGTTTGGTGGAAGAACTGTTCCAGCGGGGTTTGATTAAAGTTATCTTTGCCACGGAAACCCTGGCTGCCGGGATTAACATGCCTGCCCGTACCACCGTTATTTCTAGTTTATCCAAACGCACCGATCGCGGACATCGCTTGCTAAAAGCTTCGGAGTTCCTGCAAATGTCCGGCAGGGCGGGGCGTCGCGGAATGGACGAACGCGGTCACGTGGTCACCGTACAAACCCGTTTTGAAGGGGTGAAGGAAGCTGCCTATCTGGCAACCGCCCAAGCCGATCCTTTGGTCAGCCAGTTTACCCCCAGCTACGGCATGGTGTTGAACTTGCTGCAAAACCATACCTTAGAGGAAGCCAAGGATTTGGTGGAACGCAGTTTTGGACAGTATCTGGCAGCGGGCAACATCCAACCCCAACAGGAAGCCATTGCCGCCGCTAAGGAAGATTTGGAAGCGTTGAACCAAGAACTGGCTGGGGTAGACCTGCAACAGCTGCAAAGCTATCAAAAATTGCGCGATCGCATTAAAGAAGAACGCCGGTTGTTAAAAACGCTACAATCCCAAGCCCAATCCTATGCTAACGAAGACCTCAGCGTGGCGGTTTCCTTTGCCGTTCGCGGTACGTTGGTTAGCATCAAAGGTGCCAACGTTCCCACCTCCGAACCCATATCCGCTATTTTAATGGATAAAATCCCCGGTCCCGGACAAGCGCCCTATTTAATTATTTTGGGTCGGGATAACCGCTGGCGCATCATTACCGTAGACGACGTGGTCAACCTACATGCGGAAATTCCGCGATTGCAAAAAGCCGATGCCCTCACCGTTCCCCCATTTCCCAACCAAAAACCCGGTACTTCTGCCCAGGGGGATGGCGATGCCAGTGAAATTGCGTATCTAATTCCGCCGTTGGAAGTAGAAGTTGCCCCCGAAGTGAAAGCCCAGCAGGAACGTTTGGCAAAGGTTCAAGACCAACTGGAAAACCACCCTGCCCGCCAGTGGGGCAAACCCGGCAAACTCCTGAAAAAATACCGTCGCGCCCAGGAGTTGGAAGGGGAAATTCAAGCCATGGAAGCGGATTTGGAAGCCAGGTTGGCGCGTCGTTGGCAGGAATTTCTCAATTTAATTCAAATTTTACGCATGTTTGGGGCGCTCAGCGATATTACCCCCACGCCTTTGGGCGAAACGGCGGCTGCCATTCGCGGCGATAATGAGTTGTGGTTGGGGATGGTGTTGAGTTCTGGCAAGCTGGATGGTCTGGACCCCCACTCTCTGGCGGCGGCTTGCGCGGCGTTTGTTACGGAAGTTTCTCGCCCCGATAGTTGGTCGAACTACAGTCTGTCTTCGGAAGTTAGCGAGGCTTTGAACAGTTTGTGGGGGCTGCGCAAGCAGTTGATTAAAATTCAAAGTACCTACGGTGTGGATATTTTGGTGTTGCCCAACAAATGGCAAGACCGCCACTTGATTGCGTTGGTGGAACAGTGGGCTTTGGAGGTGGAATGGCAGGAACTGTATGAAAATACCAGTCTTGATGAGGGGGATATTATCCGCATTTTGCGCCGAACGTTGGATTTTCTCTCTCAAATTCCCCACGTTCCCAATATTTCGCCGATTTTGGTGGAAAATGCCCGCCGCGCCATACAACTGCTCGATCGCTTCCCGGTGAGCGAGTCGGTTTCTTAAAAATCCGTAGTTTCTCGGTTACCAATTTTGGCAAATTAATTCTGGAAAATTTTGGTATAATTCTAGCGTTCGCCATCTCGATATCAAAATTGGATGGGCGGATAGGGATGCTTTTTGCTCAGTCTGCCAAAGACCAAAAGTTCCATTTTGGCGATGATGCTCGCTCTCGGAAATGCCTTCTCCCCCTCCTATGCCCGATATTCAAATTGTCGTTTTCGATTTTAACGGTACGATTGTCGATACGGTACGCTCTACACAGCAGGTCTTGGAACAATTGCAGCTGCAGTTCCAAGATACAACTGGCAGCGATCGCACGTTTCCTTACCTCGATCGAGTACCTTTTCCAGAACCTTCTTTTCTCCAAACAACTCATTTATATCCCCATCAAATTCCACAAATCATCCACAAAATCAAACAAGACCTTACCAAAAAAACGGAAAAACTGATTTCCAATCCAGATATAGGCTATGTTGTGCGAGAGCTTGCTGGTACGGAGTTGTCTTTGGGCGTTCTCACATCCGCGCCGGCTAGCAATGTTTTGCATTTTATCAACCAACAAGAGTTTGGCGAGTGCCTGGATTTTCTCTACTCCCGGGTTCCCATCTGGGGCAAACCAAAAGTGCTCTCTGCCTTGCTTAAAAATGCTTCTCTGCCTGGCGAATCCCTTTTATACGTTACTTCTGATATTACCAATATCAAAGCCGTGGGTGCTTCCCAAGTGCAAATTGCTGCTGGTACCTGGGGATTTAGCAAGCGCGCCGAACTAGAAACGTACCATCCAACTTATATTATTGATTCTCCTAAGGAGGTTTTGCCCATTATCGGACAGCCGGTGGGGAATCAAGAAGTGGATGGAGAGATGGAGAAATAAACCTTGGGGCGCGTGGGGGCATGGAAAAGGCAGAATTCATGCATTGTCTCTATACCATTTCCCATGCTCGGTACGTTTTCTACCATTTCCTTGAAAGTTTGCAATAAATAATCGGGAGTATTTTTTTGGTAGGGGTGCAACGTGTGAGCGCCCCTACCAGGGCAATTGGAAAATTCCAGAAAATCATTATTTTTTCAGAAATGGTATTAGCTAGTGGTTCTATGCCCTGGCAGCCAATAAATCTGTCCGTTTGCTTCTCCGGCAACGATTTGACTGCCGTCAGGGGCGATCGCGCAACACCATAGGGCATTGCCGCTGGTGAAGTGAGAAACCACGCGCCAGGTAGTGGTATCCCAAACTTTTAAAGTTCGGTCTTCGGAGACCGATACCAGATGCTGACCATCGGGGAACATTGCCAAACCGCGAACCCGACCTTCATGGGCGGAAACCACAGCAAGCTTGGTGCCGGTGGCTAGATCCCAAACCCGCAGTTGCCCGTCGGAAGCTCCAGAAATCACTTGTTTGCTGTCTGGGGTGAGGGCGATCGCCCGCACGGTGGCACCATGACCGTAAAGGGTTCGCAGTTTTTCCCCGGTTTGCAAGTCCCAAATTTTCAACGTTTGGTCCACGGAACCGGAAATGGCTTTGCTGCCATCGGGGGTAACGGCAACCACCTGTACGGAACTTTCGTGACCCAGCAGGGAATAGCGTTCCCGACGCCGTTGCAAATCCCAAACTTTGACCACGTGGTTGAGAGTGCCCGCGATCGCGTAGCGGTTGTCTGGGGTGAGGGCAATGCTGCGAATCCAGGAATTTCCCTTCACAGACCACAATTCGCTGCCGGTGCTTGCATGCCAAACCCGCAGAGTACTGTCGCGACCGCCGGAGACGGCATAGTAGCCGGAGATATCGTTGCATAGGGCAACTGCCTGCACTTCAGCAGTATGGTGGTCAAAAACCAAATCTGCCACCCCGGTTTCTAAATTCCAAACTTTTACGGTTTGGTCGAAAGCTGCCGAGGCAACATATCGGGCATCCGGGGTAAATGCCAAACTTAAAACCTTATCGCTATGAGCGCAACAGACCCGCAATTTGGCGGCGGGGGCTAAATTCCAAATGCGAACTGCGCGATCGCTACCGCTGGAGACGAGTTTCGTGCCATCTGGGCTGAGGGCGATTGACCGTACGGTATTGGGTGGATTGACCGGGGGAGATGGTTGGTGGGCACTCAGAGAGTACAGTTGCTGCTTGCTGGCGAGGTGCCAAGCACCAATCGTGCCATCGTCGCTGGCGGAAAATAGCTGTTCTTCCCCTGGTGCCAGTACCAGCGATCGCACGGTGTGAGTGTGCCCATGTAGGGTATACAGCTCCTGCCGGGTCTCCAGATTCCAAGCTTTGATGGTGGTATCTTGAGAAGCGGAAAATGCCCGTTTGCCGTCGCTGGTGAGGACCACATCCCGCACCGTATCCTGGTGACCCCGTAGGGTAAACAGCAGCCGCTGGGCGGGCAAATCCCAAACCTTCAGGGTATCGTCGAAGGAAGCCGACACCAATCGCCGACCGTCGCTAGAAACCGCCAGCGATCGCACGACCCCTACGTGACCTTCCAAGGTACCTAGTTCCACCCCCGTTTCGATATCCCAAATTTTGATTGTATTGTCGGAAGAACCGGAAATCACCTGCTTGCCATCGGGGGTAACGGCAACTGCCCGTACCCAAGCGGTGTGCGTTGTTAGGGCATGCAAAACCTCTCCTGTTTCCCAATCCCAGATTTTTAAGGTGCGATCGTCGCTAGCGGAGATAATTTTACGGCTATCTGGTGCGATCGCAATGCCCCGGATCCAATCGGAATGACCCTCCAACGTACGCAAATTGTCGCCGGTTTCAATATCCCAAATTTTTATCGTGCGATCGTCCGCCGCCGACACAACATACCGACCGTTGCCGGCAACGGCTACTGCCGTGACATTGTCCGCATGCCCCCATAAAGTTTTCATCAAAGCGCCCACACCGTGGGTAAAGCTGGTATGAAATTGAGCGTCTGAAAAGACATTATCTTTATCTTTATTGGTGGATGTTGCCGTCATAGCCGCTACCTCCCAGGCTGCTGATTTCTATTTTGTTAAACTCAGAAATATTGAAAAGGACAATTTTTCCCAGACCATACCAAGCCCATTCTCCTGTTTTTATTAGAGCATTTTTTCATGAAAATGCGAGGAGATTGTTATTTTTATTAAAACTTTCGCCTTTCAGCTTTTTTTGGGCAATGCTAAACTTTCAACATGGGAAAAAAGGGTGCCAATTATGTGCTAGAAGTACGGATAAAAATTTGTTGTATCCAAAATTTGGCAGAAATGGAACTTGCCGTTGGTTTAGGGGCAGCGGCGGTAAGATTGGTTTCCCAAATGCCCAGCGGACCAGCTTCTATGACCAAATTTCAAATTCGTCAAATTGCTGGTTGGGTACTTCCTGGAGTGGAATCGGTATTGCTCACCAGTGCCACCAAAGCCACAGCCACGATCCGACAGCAACAGTACTGCCAAACCTCAGCCATTCCACTGGTAGACCCACTGAAGGCAGCGCTTTCTTATACCATTTCCTTAAAAATATGCAAGCAATAATCGGGGTATTTTTGTAGGGGGCAACGCGTGAGCGCCCCTACCAGGGAAATCGAAACATTCTAGAGAATCATTGTTTTTCAGAAATGGGGTCGTCTACGTACCTCCGTTTGGGGTTGATGTTTATTCCGGTATTCGTTTAGACAATCAATTGGACGCGCAAAAATTAGAGACTTTTGTCGCCGCGATCGCTCGATTGAGATATTCTTTGTAGAGAGAGCACTTTCTATACTTAAGTTAGAGATTTTGGCAATTGTTCTTCGATCGCAGCTAGTAAATCCCGTTCCAAATAAGGTTTGGTAATGTATCCCACAGCACCCAAACCAGTGGCAAGATGACGGTGTTTGTCTCCCTGACGGGAAGTGAGCATAATTGTGGGAATATCAGAAATGGTGGTATCTTGGCGGTATTGGGTGAGGAACTCAAAACCGTTCATCCGTGGCATTTCAATATCGCAAAGAATCACATCAACGGCTTCCCCCGAGCGCAATTTTTCCAACGCTTCTTGACCGTCGCGCGCCGTCAACGCCCGGTAGCCAGCCTTTTGTAACGTAGTCACCACATTCTGACGCAGGGTCACCGAATCATCCACCACCATCACCGAACGAACGCGGCGTTGGTTTGACTGGGGTAGTACTTCAGCCTTGCCGTAGCCAGTACCGTTGGCGATATGGTAGTTTGCCTCCTTCGACTGGTAGGTAATTGGGGCTGTTGCCCCCCTGCCAGAACCCGCCTGGGAAGTCGGCAAAGCTGCTAGCAGCGGATTTCCTTGGGTCAGGTGGTTTTGAATTAAATTCAGAACGTCGATCGCCAAAGCCAAACGGCTGTTCGCCAAAATGCTGCAACCGTAGACGTATTCCGGGGCGCGTACAACTTTACTCAGCGGGCGGATCACCAGTTCTTGTTCGCCCAAGACCGATTCCACTTCCAACCCTACCAACCCAGAACCGGTATCGAGCAGCAATATCAAAGAACCTCGATCGCCCTCGCTGGTGGTACTTAAAGCCGCATCTAAATTAGATTTGCGGGCAGCGCCATTACCATTGGTGGGCGTACTATGTTGGGTAGGAATGGAAGAGGTGTGGCGAATTAAATCTTCCAAACGATGGATGGGAACCGAATGTTCCGTTCCTTCCCGGTTGAGGGAAAGCACTCGTTGTTGACCGACAAACGTAATTTCCTTGCTGTCGGGAAACAGAATTTGTTCGATGGTTTCTGAGGGAATGGCGTAGTGAACCCCTTGGGAAGCACATACCAGCAGTTTGGCAATGCTGAGGGTTAGGGGCAACTGCAAGCGAAAACAGGTTCCCTTATCCGGCTGGGAACTGACGTTGATGCTGGCACCAATGGCATTGAGTTGGGAACGAACCACATCCAACCCCACACCGCGACCGGAAACATTATCTACGTTTGCCGCAGTAGAAAAACCAGTTTCAAAGATAAATTCCAGCAGTTGGTGGCGGCGCAGTTGGGAAGCTCGGTTGCTGGAAACCACCCCTTGCGCGATCGCTCGTTGGCGGATAGCCTCGTAGTCAATTCCCTTCCCATCGTCGCGAATTTCAATGGTGGTGCGGTTGCCTTGGGTGTAGGCGCGAATTTCAATGGTTCCCTGGGTTGATTTGCCCTTCCCCTGGCGCTGGTCTGCCGGTTCGATGCCGTGGGAAAAAGCATTTCTTACCAAATGTAGCAGCGGATCGTATAATTTTTGCGCGATCGCTTTATCCACCAATACATCTTCGCCGCGAATTTGCAGCGCCACATCCTTTTCGTGGGTAATACAAAGTTGCTGTACCGTTCTGGGGAACCGTTCCAAAACCTCCCCAATTGGCTGCATCCGCGCCAGAGTCAAATCGTCGCGTACCTTGGTCAACAACCGTTGCTGTTTTTGCAGTGCCGACGACGACTGCTTGCTGTACAGATCGATGCTATCGGCAACTTCCCGCATCTGCACCATTTCTTCGTAAGCCGACTGCAGCAGTGTTTGCATTTGGGAATAATTATCCATTTCCAGGGCATCCCAGCTTATCTGGTTGCTACCCACACTCGGCATGGTTTTCCCGGAACGAGACCGCTGCGAAGCGCTCACAGAAGCGCGATCGTGGTTTTGCTTGGCATTCATACTCCAAGCCAGAGATTGCAGGGAAGAAAGGATTTTTTGATGTTGGGAAAGTTGTTCTTGCAGCTTTTTCACCGAGGTTTGTAAATCTTCCGTTCCCGAATATTGCTTGTTGTGCTCGATGAGTAGTTCCCCAGCTTGGAAGTTCAAACGCTCCAACTGTTCTAAATTGACTTTGACCGTGGTGGTTTCCCGATGCTGCTGGGTTCCCTTTTCTTCCTTGGCAGCCGCACCAGCAGTTGGCGCTTGCGCCCTCGGAGAAATTTCTTCCCACTGAGATAGGGGAGCGCTATCTTGTTCTAGTTCGAGGCTGGTTGGCTGGGTGAGCTGTGGGGCAACATCGGTTTCTTCTGTCGTATCTTCTGCTTCTGCTTGCGGTTCTTCCGATGGTGGCGGTGGTGAGGGGATTTCTACCATTTCCTCAATTTCCAAACTGCCAAAATCAGCATTTACACCACCACTGCCAACATCGCTGCTTTCCGTGTCGCCGGTATCGCCTTGCTCTTGTTGGTCTCCATCGAAATCGGAGGCAGTATCGATCGCACCTGGGTCAAAACTACCAAATACATCGTCCAGTTCGACCCCAGAAAAGGTTTCTTCTGCTGTTTCTGTTTCCGTCGGTGGGGTCGGTTCGCGAACCGATGGTGTTTCTTCCCCCTCGCTGAAATGGTTGACCGATTCAGGTAGCTGGGAGGGAGGTTGGCTGGATGCCTGAGATGTCTGGGAAGCAGACGTTGAGGAAGAGGGCGTATGGGCTAAATTTTTGAGTTTTTCCGAAGGTTCGCCTCCCCGAGTGCGATCGCCGTTTAAAACTGCTTGTACCGCTTCCCAGAAGTCTTCTAAGGCCACCTCAGCAATTTTTACTGCCAAATCGGGATTGAACTCTACTGCCGTTAAAACTGTTTTGGCGATGTCGCCAAATCCCGGCAGTTTTAAAGACTCCGACAACCCCACAAAAACTTCGGCAATGGAACGCAAAGTATTGGCGACCTCTTCCGAATCGGATGATTTCAAAGCCGCCTGCAAGCTTTCTAGGCGTTGCTTGACGCCAATTTCAAAAATTGATTGCACCATGTCAAATCCTAATTCTTCAGAAGAGGGAATCTCGGCATCGGGATTGTACGCATCGCCCAAATAGTTTTTAATTTTTTCAATAATGGCCCGTGCCTGCTGCATGGTCGGCGATACCGTTTCGTCATCTTCGGCATCGTCATTTTGCTGGTGTTTGACCAACTCTTCGGTGACCAGCGATTGCAGGGTTTCGTAGGCTTGAAATAAATATTTTTCTAGTTCCGCGTCGATTTTTATATCGGGATTGTATAGGGATTTAAAGATATCTTCTAAAGCATGGGCGATTTCCCGAACATTTTCTAAATCTACACTCGCCGAAGCTCCTTTTAAGGTATGGGTCGATCGCATCAAACTGTGTACGGTGGCATTGCTTTTTTCTTCGTGCAGCTGCCACAAATCCTGCTCGATATGTTGGAGCAAGTCTTGTGCTTCGTTGACAAAATTGCTCAACCCTTCGGCATATATTTCTGGATCGGTATTCATGGTCTTTTGCTAGCCAATCGCGAACTTTCGGAGGGAGCATGGGGGTTGGGAGCATACCGAGTGTACCGAGCATCGGGGCATGGGAGACAAAGATAAATTGTATTTCCATAATCGCCCAATCTCCCAATCTCCTTATCTCCCACACTTCCACGCTCGGTACGCTTCTATACTATCTACTCACAGCCAAACGCTGCTACTTCACCTTAAACTTGCCAACACTAGCTTGCAGTTCCTCGGCTGTAGCCACCAATTCTTGGAAAAAGGCGGCAATGCGATCGCTTTCGGCGGAGGTACTGCGGGCAATTTCTGCCACTTCTTCCATGGTTTTGGTCACCGATTGCGATTGGGAACTTTGCTCTTGGGTGGAGTGGGAAATGCCTTCCACCAATTGGCTGATTTCGTCGGTAGCGGCGATGATGTCGTTGAGGTTTTCCCGGGTTTCGTTGACCAACTCGGTGCCGGAAACCACCTGTTGAATGCCGGTATCCATCGCCGAAGCGACTTCGCTGGTCTCCTGCTGGATTTCTTGCACCAGATTTTCGATTTCGGTAGTGGCGGCTGCCGATTGTCTTGCCAGCGATCGCACTTCGTCGGCAACCACGGCAAATCCCCGACCGTATTCGCCAGCGCGGGTCGCCTCAATGGCGGCGTTGAGTGCCAGCAAGTTGGTTTGGGTGGCAAAGTTGCTAATTAGGTTCACCACCTTGGTAATTTTCTGGGAAGATTCGCCCAAACGCTTGATTTTCTGCGTGGTTTCGGAAACGGTTTTGCGGATTTCCATGATGCCATCCACGGTGCGGTTCATGGCATCGTCTCCCTGACGCACGGTGCTTTGGGCTTTCTGTACCGCTTTTTCCACTTTTTGGGCGTTATCCGAAACGGCTTCGGTGGCACCAACGGCGGTTTCGAGCTCTTGAATGGCCTGGTTGAGGGCATCAAGCTGGGATTGCGCCTGTTTGGATAACCCGGAAATTCCGGCTTCGCTGTTGCGGGAGGTTTCGCTCACCTTGGCAGAAGCATCCTGCACCTGCATGACGATTTTCCGCAAGCTTTGGATGGTGTTGTTGTAGGCATCGGCGATGGTTCCCAGTTCGTCTTCGGTGACCGGTACCCGTACGGTTAAATCCCCTTGGAAGGAGGGTTTGACTGCACTCAGTAACTGTACGGCGCGCTGTTGTAGTTGTTCCTTGGCGGATTTTTCCCGTTCCAGGGTTTCCGATAGTTGTTGGGATTGTTGTTCCAGTTTGGCTAGGTATTCTGCCTGCTGCAATGCTACGCCTAGCTGGTTGGCAATTTGGATCACCACGTTTACTTCCGATTTTTGCCACTGGCGGGGTCCGGAGTTTTGGTAGGTTGCCAGCAATCCCCAAAGCTTGCTGCCTTGGAAAATGGGTACGGTGACGTAGGCGCGCGCTTGGAAACGTTCCAGCAGGTTGATGTAGCAGGGGGCAAAGTTGGCTTCGTAGATGTCGTTGACTTGCAGGTAGTTGCTACCGCGACTGTAAGCACCGCCACGGGTTTCTTTTAAGTAGGTGTCTTGCACCCGATTTTCGCTACCCGTGTCGAAATCTTTGACCACGCAGGCTTCTTCGTCTAGAGACCCTTCGGTGAGTTGCGGGTCGCTGCTTTGTTCGTTGACTAGGGAAACCCAACCGCTGCCTACGGATTCGGCAACAAATTCGCCACTCCAGTCTTCGTTGAACTGATAGACGCCAACGCGGTCGGCTTGCAGCAGCCGCCGTACTTCCTGGGTGGTGGTGCGGAAAATGCTGTTGATATCTAGGGATTTGCGAATGCGGTCGATGGTTTTGGCAACGGCGCGATCGCGTTGGGCAGCTTTGGAGAGTTCGTCGGCTTGCGCTTGCACCTGTTCCATGGCTTCTGCCTGTTGCAAAGCAACTCCCAATGGGGCCGACAAACGCAGCACCAGGTTGACTTCTCGATCTTGCCAGCTCCGGGGACCGGCGTTATTGTAAACCCCCAACAATCCCCATAATTGGCTGCCCTGGAAAATAGGGACAATAATGTAGGCGCGGGCTTGGTATTTTTCTAAGGATTCGATGTAGCAGGCGGGAAAGTCTTCTTCGTAAATATCGCTGACACAGGTATATTGCTTGCCGCGGGTATAGCCACCCCCTTGGGTATCCTGCATGTAGGTGTCGTTGATGGTCATCGCGCCGGTGGACCATTTGCGCAAGACACAGCATCGCTGGCGGTGCGATCGCTTTGCAACACTTCGTCGTCTCCCTGCACCTGCAACAGGGAAACCCAGCCACTGGCAACGGATTCGGCTACCACTTGCCCAGTATAGTCGGGGTTGAATTGGTATACCAAGGCGCGATCGGCGTTTAAAACTTGCCGCACTTCTTGACAAGTGGTCCGAAAAATGCTGTCGGTATTAGGTGCCTGTTGGATCTTTTCAATCAGCCGGCTGATAATTTTTTCCTGTTCGGCAACGGAAGACAGCCGTTCGGTGGCTTCGGCCTGCTGCAAGGCCACTCCCAACGGCGGGGCCAAACGCAGCATTAAGTTCAATTCTCGCTCTTGCCAGTTGCGCGGACCGGAATTTTGATAGACCGATAGCAATCCCCACAGATGGTTTCCTTGGAAAATCGGTACCATGATATAGGCGCGAGCTTGGTATTTTTCCAAGGATTCGATATAGCAGGGGGCAAAATCCTGTTCGTATACGTCGTTGATGCAAGTATATTGCTTGCCTCTGGTAAAGCCGCCGCCTTGAGTATCCTGCATGTAGGTATCGTTGATGTTCATGGTGCTGCTGGCCCATTTGCGCAAGACACAGCGATCATCGCTGGCGGTGCGATCGCTTTGCAACACTTCGTCGTCTCCCTGCACCTGCAACAGGGAAACCCAGCCACTGGCAACGGATTCAGCTACCACTTCCCCGGTAAAATCTGCGTTGAAGCGATACACAATAGCGCGATCGGCTTTTAAAACCTGGCGCAGCTCTTGACAAGTGGTCCGAAAAATGGTATCCGTATCCGGTGCTTGCTGAATTTTTTCAATCAGCTTGCTAACAATATTGTCCTGTTCCGATTGCTGTTGCAGCTGCCGGCGAAACTTGGCCCGTTGCAGCGCCAAGGTCATTTCCCTGGACACCTGTACCAGCAAGTTAATTTCCGCTTCGTGTCTGGCTTGGGGTTGGCGGCACTGCTGCACCACCAAAAGTCCCCAAACTTGCTCTTCCACCAAAATGGGAACGGCCACCAGCGAGCGAATTTGATATTTTTCTAAAATTTGTTGGGCGTAGGGCGTAAATCCCCACTGCGCCACATCGTGAATGTGGATAACCCCTTGCTGGCGGTATTGCTGGCTGCGATTGGCACCAAAACAAATCGCCGGAATTTTCGCCCCCCGCGACGGCGTAAACCCGGAAACCATCGCCTCCGAAACAATCGTACCGTTTTTACCATTTTGGAAGCGATATACCACCACGCGATCGGCAGCTAGCAACTTTTGCAACTCGCTGGTGGCGATACCCAGCAGCCGATCCAAACTACTGCAATCGTGAATTGTAGCGCTGAGTTTTTGCAGTTGTTCCCTTTGCTTTTTAGCTTGGCTTTGGGTGGCAGCTTCCGTTTGTGCTTGCCAAGCTTGGGGAAAGGAATGGGTATACTGTTCCAAACGCTGCAGCTGCGCGCTGATTTGAGGATTGTTCAGGGAACCGCTTTTCTCTAGCAGTTCGCGCAGGTTTTGTACGGAGGTGGCTACCTCTTCCGGGGAAAGCTTGCCGTTGCCTGCTTCCCCGTTTTGTCGCGGCTCTGGAGAGCTATTGGCGGAGGATCTGGGATAAATTGCGGTCATAAGACTTTTTGTAATAGTTGGTTTACGGTCGAAGGCAAACAGGAAGGGAAAGAAGAGACCGCTTGCTGGGTCCAAAAACGACTTTACCTACCATTTTGGCACCCCAAAACCAGAAATCTCCTCTTTCCCAAGTAAGAAGAAAAAATGGCACGCACACCAGAGCAAAATGAAATATTGGTGGAAAAAATACAGCGATTCGGCTATTCGGCAACCCCCTGCAAGCGAGATGAGTTGACCAAGGCGCTGGCACTCAGCACCATGCTGGCTTGGGCTGCCATATATCCTTGCAAGTAAGGCATGGCAGCTTCGGGAAACAAACCCGGTGGTGGCGATTGAATTTGCGCGCGATCGTGGTATTCAATGTCGTATACGTCGCGCACCACCAACCCAAGTTGTTGGGATTGCGATTCTATAAAAATAGCCAGCGCCGATGTTTGCACCGCATCTTCCCATTGTAACGGCGATCGCCCCAACCAATCAGCCAGGTCAACCACCCACAGCATTTCCCCCCGCCAACTACACACCCCCAAGACAAACGGTGGCAAATCGGGAACAGGTAAAATATCGCTCGCACTCACCTCAGACACCCCAGCAATATCCGCCACCGGTATCAAAACCGTATCTTCCCCTGCTAGAGAGAAACGCAAAAATTTCTCCCCCGGTGGAGGTGGGGCGCTTTCAAACAGCAAATCCAAACTGTTTAAGTTGGCGATGGGTTCTGGCGATTCCATATCCCTTACAGCAGCCTGCGAACGGTTTGCATAAAGGCTTCCTGGTCTAGGGGTTTGGCAAAATAAGCATCAGCCCCTAGCATATCGCCATACATCTTGTCAACATCCGTTCCTTTGGTGGAACAGATAATCACCGGAATTCTCTTGGTTTCTGGATTGCTTTTGACTTCCCGACAAAATTCAAAGCCACTTTGACCGGGCAGAATCACATCTAGCACGATTAAGTCTGGTTTCTCCATGTGCAGTTGCTGCTGCCCTTCTTCACCGCTGGAGACGCTGGTCACTTGCAAGCCAGCCTGTTTGAGATAGCCACTCAGCATGGCGGTATCTGTTTGGCTATCTTCTACCAATAGAGCCCTCTTCATAGAATTCCCCGAAAAAATACAAATATACTTGCTTTTCCTTCTAGTTTAATAGGTTGGTGGCAGCAGGGGAATTCCCAATTACATTTTCTCCCCACTTGCTTTACTCAGATTTGGCTGGCGCTTTGGCGTTGAGGTAGGTAGCGAGCAAGTCTAGTACCTTCTGTTGGTCCACTGGTTTGCTCATAAAATCCGTTGCCCCTACCATCTTGGCACGCATGCGATCGACAATGCCATCGTTGCCGGTCAAAATCGTCACGGGCAAATCTTTAAACACTTCAATCCGGCGGATTTGCGAGCAAATTTCGTAGCCGTTGGCAACAGGCATCATCAAGTCTAAAAAGACAAAATCTGGCTTGTTCTCCAGCAGCATGGTAATGGCTTGCACGGAATCTTGCACGGAAACAAAGCGATACCCGGCGGCTTCTAAAATCTTTTGCATTTGCTGGCAAACTTGCGGGCTATCATCGATGCAAGCAATTAAGGGTTGGTTTTGATTGGGGTGGGATTTTTGGGGGGGAGATGGTTGACCTCTGGAGGTGTTTGTTTGGGAAAAAGCTGGCATTTCTTCATCCGGCGCTCCTTCTTGAAGGGCAATCCAACCTTGCTTGATGTAAGGCAGCAGGCATTGGGTCAGCCGCAGCACTTCCTGGTTCATGACGCTGCCAATTTCTCGCAGGGTTTTCTGACCGTCTACCAGTTTTTCGATGGTTTTATAGGCTTTGGCTGATGTGGCTTTTTTGAGGTTCTCCGGCGCTTCAAGTGATGGAATTTGATTGGGAGAATAAGCTGCCAACCCGGCATCCTTCCAGGCTTGCCACTTTTTGGTCATTTCCGGTACCAGTTGCTTGGGTCTGACCAACGCTACCATGAGGGTGAAGGATTGCTCGATGCCGCCCTGGGGGTCTTCCTCGTAAGTGAGGGCTTGTATGTATTCCTGCTGTAGGATGTCAAAAACTACTTCTTTTAGGGTGGCTACCACCAAACTGGTGCCTTGCTGGCGCGTTAGATACCCGCGTTTGGATAAAACAACCAAGATATGGTAATCTTTGCTACCGATAGGTTTCTCCTCACGCAGTTTCACCCCAGACAGGGAAATATGGGGACAAATCTGCCGCCACAATCGCCGGAAGCGTCTATAGGCATTTTTCCCTCCGGTTGCCCAAACCAACCTACCGGCATAGAAGAAAAAACTCCATTTTTCTTGGCTTGAAGATACTTCTAGTTTTCCGGTAAATTCTTTTTGGCTACATTGTTGCAAGCGCTCTTCTAAGGAAACAACCATTTGAGATGGCGATCGCTGAGATTGAGTTTTTTGGGAAGCGAACTGGGTTGCAGTCATAATAACTAGTTTAAAGTGAATTTACCTACTTCAACAAGGAACCTATCCCGATCGTCAAAGATGAGGGGCTCGCGAAGGGCGGCAGATACAAATGTCTTTCAATTATAGAAAGCCGGTTCCCGATACTGTCTACGTTTGCGCGAACAACGAAAACCATAAACAATGGAGCAAAACGAACCAGAAAGATGCTACAGATCGATTGTGAGGCCATGTAGCCAATTTTTCCACCTGGATGCCCCCTAGAAAAACTTATAAAACTATAAAGAATTTGCCCGCCTGTGCCGGCAAAGACCACAAAAGCAAGTTATGCCCACACAGCTCTTGGTTTCCTCTGGCTAACGTACTTTCGATCTAGAATAACCAAAACCAGAGCTTCTTTACAAGTTTTTACAGGGCACTTCTGTGGGATTTGGGAAATTTTGGGCGCAAACCTCAGATGTTGGTGCCAAATATCCCCGAAACGAGCATTGAATCCCGTATCCTTTTTTATTTCCCCATACATGTATGTATTATATTTAACAGGAATGTTGCCCGTCATTTCATTGTTACAAAAATCCAACAATTTGCCAGCAGAATAAAAATATTTATATATTTGTGTTAAATTTCATTATCGGAGTTGTCGCTTTCAGACCCTTCGCCGTTGCCGTTGGATGGGGGCTGGCGGTTGGATTTGACCCGTTCGATTTCTGCTTTCAGTTCTTCAATTTGGCGTTTGAGCGATCGCATTTCCTCGCGCTTAACGCGATCGCTTTTTTCCGCTGCCTCCGGAGTTACATCCACCGCCCCTTGGGCATTGCAGCGGGTATAGTTCCCCTGTTTGATTTGCTGGTATTCCTCCGAATTCGCCCACTCCTGCAAATAGCTAATGCGTTCCACCGTAAACGGATGGCTAAAAGCCACCCCTTGGGGATTGTTGTACAACAAAAACTTGTACACCTGATTGAGCTCTTCCCGGTCCAACTCCTGATACTGTTGGGATTGGCGTACAAACTCCTCCAAACTAGCTTCGTGGGCAAAACTGCTGCTGCCGCCAGCCATCTTCATCATGGTTTTCATTACCGAATTCAAATCGTCAGTCACCAGCAACGCCGCGCGGTCTGCCGATAATTCTGCCTTGCGACGCCATTCATAAAACGAATAAATCAAACCACTGCCTACCACATTGCCCAAACCAAAAGTCATTTCCCCCAAAAACGTAGCGCTGGAAATTGCCCACAAAGCCATTTGAATTAAAATCGTATGGCCGCATTTAATATGACCCAGCTCGTGAGCCAGCACGCAGCGAATTTCCTCATGGCTCATGGCATCCAAAATGCTGGAATTCACCGTAATCGTGGCATGTTCCTGCCCCAAAGAATAGGCATTGAGCAGGGGGTGCTGGCTAACGAACAAACTGGGCTCGGGATAAATATCCAAATCGCGCAGGCACTGGCGGAAAATTTGGTATAGCGTTGCGTACTGACGCGGACCCACAAGAATGTGATTCCCCATTTGATAGATGGCTTGGGGACGTTCGTAAACAAACTCCACAAACTTGCGCGCTAGAGACTCAAAACCAGGCAAGCTGCGTAAGGCCACTTCAGCCTCCCAGTCGAGGGGATGTCGGAACGCTTCGCTGGAAATTTCAGGATAGGTAGGCATGGTTGAATGGTTCCTAGAATAGATAGCTGGGGAACAAGAGGCGACTCACCCCAAAATTGCTGGTGGGGTAACTTTTAGGGCTTTAAAAAGGAATTTCATCCCCACCTTCTTCCGCAGGCGAGTTGGGGGTAGTGGGAGATGCCGGTGGGGGAGTGGTTGCTGCTGGCGGTTGCTGCGTGGGGGCAGGTTCGGGTGCTGGTGGTGCTGTCGTCGCGGCTTGGCGGGTACTGGCAGCTTCTGGTTGACCGTCCAAATGATGAATGCGTATGGCACGCAGTTCTGCCCGCTTTTCTTTAAAGCCTTCCGGACGTTCCACCAGGCTCATGTGCAAGTTGCCCTCAATCACCACGCGATCGCCTGTATGGCAGGATTCTTGAATGGTTTGGGCTAAATTACTCCATCCCACCACTTTCAGGGTCGAGGGGGGATCGTTGCTCTTCCCCCCGGGAAACTGCACCAGCATTTCCGCAATGGGAATTTGTTTGTCTTGAGTATAGCGTAGTTGCGGGTCTTGGACAATTTCCGCCATCAAAATACAATTATTCATAAATCCATCCTTTCTTTCTTCGCTGTAGCAAGTAGCAATCAGAAGATGGGAACCACGAAGAAACGCTTGAGAATTCGCATTCCCATCTCCTAGAGTAGAGGCATCCCACTAGGCAAGATCCTCTTCCTTAGAAGCCGCTACCCCTTGTTCGCGATCGATAAACTCTTGGATATTGGTACGATGCTTCCACAGAGTTTCATCCACCCAATCGCGATCGTCGCCATTGGCAAAAATATGTACCAGCGGTTCTCCCGCGTCGGGTAAAATCAGCACCCAATTATCCCGTTGCTGGGCATCAAAGATTTTCACCCCATCGATCAACTCCGTAATTTCCGGCGGATAAGTTTCCACCAAATACCGCATCAGCGCCCCCTTCACTGTCCAAGGACAGCGCATCGTATAGCTCTTGTGGTAAACCGGTGGCAGTTCCGCGCGTACCTGACCCAGGGTCCGCTCTTGCAAAGTCAGCATTTCAATCAATTTCGCCACGCAGAACATAGCATCAAATCCTGGGTGCAACTGCGGAAAAATAAAGCCCATTTCCGCGCTGCCCCCAAGTACCACATTGGAAGTTTCCTGACAAGCTTCCATCAACGCTGTGGGATTGAACTTCGTGCGAATCACATTGGCATCGTGGCGGCGGGCAATTTTTTCTACCGCACTGGAGACATGGACCGGCACCACCACCGTACTGCGGGGATGGTTGGTCAGCACCAAAGTCACCATCAACGCCGTGAGCATTTCGTCGCGGATAGGTACTCCCGCCTCGTCGGTGAGAATCAGCTGCTCGCCATTGGCAGAAATTTGCACGCCAAAGTTGGCTTTCAGCGCTTCCACCACGCGCCCCAACTGCTGCAGCAAGTCTTCCCGTTCGTTGGCTGTGGTGCCAATTTGTTTCAAACTGGCGTTGAGGACCACCGCATCGCAACCCAACTTCGCCAGCAGCTGCGGCAAAATCGCACCCGATACGGAATAGTTATAATCAATCACTACTTTGGAGTGGCTAGCACGCACGGCTTCAATTTTTAGGTTCTTTTCAAAGCCGACGCTATAGCTGTCAATGACTTGGGTAGGATAGGCAACGTTGCCAATTTCGGGAATGGGCACCCGGCGAATATCTTCTTTGAAATAAGCCCCTTCGATTTTTTTCTCCTTGGCTTTGGAAATATTGATTCCTTTTTCATCGAAGAGTTCAATAAGAATGCAATCGGGACGGTCGGGGTGCAAGCGTACGTGAATGCCGCCTACCACCGGCAGCGTTGGCAAAACAGCGCGGGCAGCGGGAATAGCGGTGGCTTCCATATTTTGCACGTGAATGCCCACCGACATCAACCCCGAAATAAAGGAACGGGAGACCATGCGGGAAATGCTGCGCTGATCCCGGGAAACGGCTACTTGGGAGTTGGGTTTGAGGGTAGAACCGTAGGCTGCTCCCAGCTTCACGGCAAATTCGGGGGTAACATCGATGTTCGCCAAACCGCTGACGCCTCGCTGTCCGAATAAGTTACGCTGGGCGGTGCTGCCCCAAATGAGGTTGATGTTGAGGGTAGCGCCGGATTCGATCTTTTTGCTGGGCCAAACGCGCACGCCGGTGTTGATGAGGGCTTCTTCGCCAACGCTGGAGAGGGAACCGACTACGGCACCTTCTAACAGGTGGGCGCGGCGGTCAACTCTGGCACCGCGAGCAATGATGCACGCTTCTAGATGGGCTTCTTCGCCGATGATGCTGCCGTTCCAGATAATGGGGCGGTTGAGATCGGCATAGCTGCCTATGGTGACGTTATCGCCAATGACGGTTCCCGAACGCACGTGTACGCCGGCCCCAATGCGGCTGTTTTCCCCGATGATGACTGGGGCTTCAATTTGGGCATCGTCGGCGATGGAGGTGTTGGGTCCCACCCAAACGCCTGATTGTCGCTCTTGGTAGGCGATTTCTATTTCGACTTTGTTTTTGAGGGCGTCGTATTGGGATTCCCGGTAGGCGTCTAAGTGTCCCACGTCGCACCAGTAACCGTCGGCGATGTAGCCGTACAGGGGTTCGCCTTTTTCCAATAGCAGGGGAAATAGCTCTTTGGAGAAGTCAAATTCCTGGTTGGCGGGCATGTATTGCAGGACTTCCGGTTCCAGGATGTAGGTGCCGGTGTTGACGGTGTCGGAAAAGACTTCGCCGGTGGAGGGTTTTTCTAGGAAGCGGCAAATGCGTCCTTCGTTGTCGGTGATGACCAGTCCAAATTCTACGGGGTTGGGAACGCGGGTGAGGACCAAGGTGGCTTTGGACCCTTTTTCTTTGTGGTAGCGAATGGCATCGCTGAGGTCGAAGTCGGTGATGCTATCGCCGCTGATGACTAGAAAGGTTTCGTCGAGAAGTTCTTCGATGTTTTTGACGCAACCGGCTGTGCCTAGGGGTTGTTCTTCTTCAATGGCATAGGTCATTTGCACCCCGAATTCGCTGCCGTCTTGGAAGTAATCTCGCATGACATCGGGGAGGTAGTGCAGGGTGGCGACGATTTCGGTGATGTTGTGGCGTTTGAGCAAGTTGACGATATGCTCGGCAATGGGACGGTTGAGTACCGGTACCATTGGTTTGGGCAAATCGCAGGTTAATGGTCGCAGGCGCGTACCAGATCCGCCAGCCATTAGTACTGCTCGCATAGTTCCTCCTTCCTTGTTGATGAATCTTGAACGGATGGTGGGGTGGGTTCAGTATAGCGACTGTTGTTGGCAGGTATGTTAGGCTTCCCTTGACTGGTTTGGGACATGGGATGGAGATCGGGGAAAGGTAGTAGGGTGGGTAGTTGCGATCGCTGGGTGGGGATTGAGGTTTTTACCTGTTAGTTCGTCAAAGGTAGGTTGCACAAACCATACGTCTTATTGTACAAGGTTGCTGGCAGCGCTGAAATGAGTAGATTTCCAAGGGATGTATTTTGAGGGCAAGTTGGGTTCGTGGGAGGCTGGTTGCTACGGCTAGGGCGGGTGGGTTGGTATGAGTTGTGGAAACAAGCCGGTGGTATGTTAGTAAAGTTTTATTTGGGTTGGTGGGTAGGGATGCAAGAAGACGGTGGTATGGTGATGCTGCGTTTTTTCTAGCTAGTTGCTACCGGAATTTATGGTGGTTTTTTGATATATCGTTGGGATAAAAATTCCTAGAAATTTTGCTGCGATCGGGTGCAAGTTCTGGTTGTCCTATCCCACAATTGTACTGTGGAGAATGCGATCGCGCTGCAGTTTGAAGGTTTTTTCCTCTTTTGAGAAGACCATTGTATGTATGGGTGGATCTGTGGTTGGGAAGGGGGTTGGCGGGAAACCTCCATTTGGCCGTAACGCGAGTTTGCGTGTTTTTTGGGCAATGTTTCGTTTTGTATGGAAACGGCCGCACAAGGGCAAGTTTTTCGCCATGATGGAAGCAAATCAAGTTCGTTTTTTGGGAGGTTGAAATTTATGTCTGCTTCCCTGTCTTTTACCGATCGCGCAGAAGCCGGTCTGTTGTTGGCAAAGGCGGTGGCTTTTCACATGGAAAAACAGCGATCGCCCCAACTGCCGCCTTCGATTGTCTATGCTTTGCCCCGGGGAGGATTGCCCGTGGCAGTCCCCGTGGCGGCAAAATTGAATTGTTCTCTAGGGGTGATGGTCACCAAAAAAATTACCCTGCCTGATAATGAAGAACTGGCTATTGGGGCGGTTACTGCTGACGGTCATACCCTCTGGTCGCGCCAGCTGTCTCGCCAGGTAGATACGGAACATGCCTGGCAGACGGCGTATCAAAAAGCCCTTCAACAATCTCAGCAACTGGGTGCCTACTGTCCGCCGTTGACCCCCACCGGTCGCATAGCTTTGTTGGTGGATGATGGGATGGCTACGGGGATGACTATGATGGCTGCCGCCCAAGCTTTACGTTTCCAAAATCCCGCCCAAATCTGGATTTGCGCGCCGGTGGCACCGCCGGAGGTGGTAGATGTACTGCAAAAAGCTTGCGATCGCATGGTGGTTTTGGACACCCCAGAACCGTTTCTCAGCGTGAGTCGCTTCTACCAAAATTTCCCCCAAGTCGATATGGAAACCGCTTGTCGCTACTTGCAAGAACACAACCAAAAATACAACCACCAACCCAATTCCTACCAACCTTCCGTATCCCACTAGACGAGCGCCAGTGGGTTGGAACTTCCCCTAGGTGCGTGCTACAATCCCCAGCAAAATGGCAAGTAGGCTTTTGATTCCACTCATGCGACTTTGGCAATTTTGGTGTCAGACTTTTTGGCTGGCTTTGCAAGAATCCCCGCCACGCTCGGTTGAGGTGGTGATGCTCTTTTTAGCAGTGGTTTTATTTGGGGTATGGACTTTTCAGGAAAAATGGCCTTATTTGTGGCTGGGTTCCAGTTATGCTCTGGGCTCAGCCACTTCTATTTGGGTACGAGAAATCTTTTTTCCTTCCACCCACCAACGTCGGTGGCAGGCTACCTTCGTGCTCCTTTTGTCTGTTTCGCTCCTATTTTTTACTTTGTATCATTTTGTGTAGTTTTAGCCGGTTAGAAGCAGCGGCTATCTTCTCCAACTGAGCTGTCTGGCTGCCAGTAAAATGGCGATCGCCCGAGCCACGAAGCGATCGGGAAAATCCCCGCCAAACGAGCATCGCTTCAGAAAATTTCAGAAAAATTTGGCAATTCCCTACCGTTGTTGTTTAATTTTAGTAAAACTATTAAATATGGGCTATCAAACGAGTGCTAGCATCGCCTTCATAGCGATGGCCAGCATAGGCGTAAATCCGGAAGGGATCGTTGACATATGCATTTAAGCGAAATCGTTCATCCTAACCAGTTGCATGGTTGTTCCGTACATCAACTGGAACAAATTGCGCGGCAAATACGAGAAAAACATTTACAAACCGTTGCCACCAGTGGCGGTCACTTGGGTCCCGGTTTGGGTGTTGTGGAACTGACATTGGCTTTATATCAAACCCTCGATCTCGATCGGGATAAAGTCGTCTGGGACGTAGGGCACCAAGCCTATCCCCACAAGATGCTCACCGGACGGTACAATCGCTTCCACACCCTGCGCCAAAAAGATGGCATTGCTGGGTATCTCAAACGTTGCGAAAGCCGTTTCGACCACTTTGGTGCCGGCCACGCCTCCACCAGCATTTCTGCAGCTTTGGGCATGGCGATCGGGCGCGATCGCAAAGGAGAAGATTTCAAAGTCGCTGCCATCATCGGCGACGGTGCCCTCACCGGTGGCATGGCGCTGGAAGCCATTAACCACGCCGGTCACCTACCCGACACCAACCTCCTGGTCATTCTTAACGACAACGAGATGTCCATCTCCCCCAACGTTGGTGCCATCCCCCGCTATCTCAACAAAATGCGCCTGAGTCCGCCAATGCAGTTCCTCACGGACAACCTAGAAGAACAGTTCAAACACCTACCCTTCTTCGGCGAATCCTTGAGTCCGGAACTGCAACGATTTAAAGAAGGCATGAAACGTCTGGCCGTTCCCAAAGTAGGAGCGGTCTTTGAAGAATTGGGCTTCACTTACATGGGACCGGTGGACGGTCACAATATCGAAGAACTCATTACCACCTTCAACCAAGCCCACGAAATTTCCGGTCCTGTGTTGCTCCACGTCGCCACCACCAAAGGCAAGGGCTACGAAATCGCCGAAAAAGACCAAGTAGGCTACCACGCCCAAACCCCCTTCAACCTCGCCACCGGCAAAGCCTTACCCGCCAGCAAACCCAAACCCCCCAAATACTCGAAAGTATTCGCTCACACCCTGGTCAAACTGGCAGAAAACCAACCCAAAATTGTAGGTATTACCGCTGCCATGGCGACGGGAACTGGGTTGGACAAATTGCATGCCAAACTGCCCAACCAGTACGTTGACGTCGGTATTGCCGAACAACACGCGGTCACCCTAGCCGCTGGTCTGGCTTGCGAGGGCATGCGTCCGGTAGCTGCCATTTATTCTACCTTCCTGCAGCGCGCCTACGACCAAATTATCCACGACGTTTGCATCCAAAACTTGCCAGTGTTCTTCTGTCTCGACCGCGCTGGCATTGTCGGTGCTGACGGTCCCACCCACCAAGGGCTGTACGATATTGCTTACCTGCGCTGCCTGCCCAACATGACTGCCATGGCCCCCAAAGACGAAGCCGAACTACAACGCATGGTGGTCACTGGCATTGAATATACCGACGGTCCCATTGCCATGCGCTATCCCCGGGGCAACGGGTATGGCGTACCGCTGATGGAAGAAGGTTGGGAACCGGTTCCCATCGGCAAAGGAGAAATTCTCCGCCACGGGGAAGATTTGCTCATTGTGGCTTATGGTTCTATGGTCCATCCGGCGGTACAAACGGCGGAAATCCTTAGCGAACACGGTATGGAAGCGACAGTAATCAATGCCCGGTTCGTGAAACCGTTGGATAAAGAGTTGATTCTGCCGAAAGCGGAGCAAATTGGTCGGGTGGTCACCATGGAAGAAGGTTGCCTCATGGGTGGCTTTGGTTCTGCCGTTGCCGAAGCTTTGATGGATGCTGATGTTTTGGTTCCCCTATTGCGTCTGGGCGTTCCCGACCAATTGGTTGACCACGCCAAACCGGATGAAGCCAAGGCTGATGTAGGCTTAATGCCCGCTCAAATGGCGGAGAAAATTCGTGCTAAATATGCTGCTCAACCCTCTGTGGTTTCTAAGTAACGAGTTGGTTGGCTCTTTGGTAGCTAGCTAGCTGGTTGCTCCTTTGGTAGCATCAAGAGTTCCCCCTGCAATTGTATGCTGGTGTAGGAATTTTTGGTGCTACAATAATTTTGACTAACCCAATCACTGGACAAAAAATGACATTCGTGTCGATTGCGTTCGGTTAGTCCAGCCTTAGTCTCGTAGCAGACTCCGTTATTTCGGTCATGACACCTTTGGGTGCTTTCCAGCTTGAAGCCCTGTCGTTCGTCGTTAAACAGGTCCAGGTGATTGACAAAAACCAGTGCGGCGGACGCAAAAAGCCGAAATCACATTGG
>NZ_LNDC01000157.1:12937-13202 GCF_001870905.1 Geitlerinema sp. PCC 9228 | reverse complement strand
GAAATTTTTCTCACCCTCCCTAAATGCATGTATTTTTGTAAAGGCGAGCGGGCCTACCTGGACAAAAATTTGATTTTGTGGTATGACGCGATTTCCCCTTCTGAGTTTATCTAGACCAATTGTCCAGTCGATTTCCGTTAAATTATTTCTATCTTCCCGAAAAAATCTCCCCAGAGAAAGTCCGAAAATAATTGAGAATCTTGTCAACTAGTCACGAAATTACGCCTCTTGACCCATGGGGGTGGAAACTAGTAAAATCCGAAAG
>NZ_LNDC01000157.1:0-12842 GCF_001870905.1 Geitlerinema sp. PCC 9228 | reverse complement strand
GAAATTTTTCTCACCCTCCCTAAATGCATGTATTTTTGTAAAGGCGAGCGGGCCTACCTGGACAAAAATTTGATTTTGTGGTATACAAATCCAATTTTTGCCTAATTTGTTTTTAAAAACTCTTCCCCCCTCTTCCTACTCCTCCGCCACCGCCGCATTCACCAACGACAACAAAGGACCATCTTGCTCCTGACCGTTAGCAGACAAATGGCTGTGACAAAGATACAAACGTTCCTCCACCCGGGCTAATAAATCCCGCAGAATACGGCGCACTCGGATTTCATCCGTAGCCACGCGATCGCTAGGTTTCCAGGGTTGCCCCAAGCGGTGTTTCCAAAATAAAGGTGCCGCAAACAAAACCGCCGATCCGCCGCTAAACCATAGGGAAGACCCCGCATCCAGCCAGAAATGCCAGCGATGGGATAGGCGATGGGAACGGTATTGAAACACCGTAGCCAGGGTAACCGCTGCCGGTTGCTGCTGCATGGGATAGGGATTGGCTGTCACTGTTCCTTGGTGCAGTAATTGGATAAAATTGGTCAGGATGTCGGTGGTGGTGGCGGTGGCGTCCCACTGTGGGGCAATTTCCAAATAGTGGTTGGCGGTTTCCATCAGCTCTCGCAACGCCTCTATTTCCCAGTAATCGGGCTGTCGCTGCTGCCAGACGAATTTTTGCATTGCCGCGTCCAATACCACCAAAGGAGAAGAAGCTGGTTCCCGATGGTGGCAAGACCAATCCTGTACCCACTGGCGCAAGTCTTCGTAGGCTTGTTGGGCGCGGTATCCCAAACGATCCCAGCGAGAGAAAACAGTAGCCCCTAGCAGTTGCGGGGTTTCCACGTCGGCGACGAAACAGCGATCGGCTAGCAATCCCGCTCTAACGGGGTCGATGGCGGGTGGCTGTTGGTTTTGTTGGGTAAGTACCACCAACATTTCGGCGATGCGATCGCTATCCACCAAGCGCCCCAATCCGGGGTAAAGGAGGGACAATAGGCTCAGCAACGCCCTGACGGTGGCGACGGCAGTTAGGGGGCGTTGTTCGTTGAGCGGGCGTATGGGAATTTGGTGTTCGGTGAGGTGTTTGGTGAGAGTGTAGCGGGCGATCGCATCCAACCCAGGGGCAATAATGGCAACGTCTTCCGGGGCCACCTCGCCAGCACTAATATGGCGGGCAATGGTTGCGGCAGTTTTTTGCAGCAGTTGGGAACGGGAAGGCTGGGTAAGGGAAATCACAGAATCGGGTAGGGCAATGCTCTGGGTCGGATCGTCCACCAAGCGAATCGCGTCGTTGGCTACAGAGTCTGCTAGGGAAGCTGGCTGGTGGCGCTGGCAGCGTTCCTGGTGGCAGTGGCGGGAGAGTTCTTGCAGATAATCGGGATCGGCGTTTAATCCCCACCTGACACCGCCGTCGGGGTTGAAGGTAAAAATTCCCCGCATGCCCTGCTGCAGGCAAATTTCAAAAAAATCGCGCGCAATTGCGGGATATTCGTCTACATCGTCGGCAAAAATTTGCTGGTATCGTTGGGGCAATTGCTGTTGGTAGGTAGGTGCGGGTAATAGATAGCGCCAGTAGAGTTCCGCGGCAATGCCGTAGGTTAAAAATCCCTGCTGCCAGCACCAATCCCGCCACTGCAGGCAAGCTTGGGTGGCGTTTTCCCAAAACCGGCGATCGCCAGTCTCTTGTGTAGGATGGTTTTCTTCGGCTTCCGAGAGCAATCCCGAACTGACCACATCGGCGATTGCTTCCGTAGGCGTACCGCTCATGGCCGCCAGTTGCAGAGTATCCAACAACCGACGCACCAGACGGTATTCGCTAACCCCCGCCAGTTGCAGCTGAGCGCTATCTAAATGCTGCCGCCACAGCCGCGTGGCAAACTCCTGTTCGGTTTCCGGGCGCAATCGCTGGGGAAATCCCGGGTAGAGGGGGTGCTCCTCTGTCAGCAGCGGCCAGTATAGCGTTACCTCTTCGAGAAAAAATCCTAACGGGGTGGTAGAGAACACGGGATATTGACCCCCCACAGCCCCCAACAAGCGATCGCGCAGTTCCCACCGCGTATCTCCCGTGGCAGCAAAAACCAAAAAACCAGGCGATGGCAACTCGTGTAGGGGCGCAATGGGTTGCCCCCCTACTGGCGACCCCTGGTTGCGGGTAGCGAAATTTTTTATCTCTTGGCGGTAGTAGGCAATCGAGCGGCTGGTTTTGCCACTGCGACTACCTCCAGCAATCCAAATCGATTTTTGCTGGGTACCTACAAGGGAAACGGAATCTGTTAGTATACTATCTACCTGGTGCGTGGAAGGCATTGGCAGCTGTTGGGCAATTGTGGCCGTTCGAGTATAGCAGGGATGGAATATTGGTCGCTATGGTTCCCCTGGGGAAGTTTTTCGCGATCGTGCCAATGTCACTGGTTTTTCGGACCATCCCCCGAGCCTCGTTGTCGGATTGGCTACCGATCTTCTATTGTCCTCCGATGGCATCCTTGATTTTCAGAGATTTTCCCCAAGACAAAATTCTCCCCCGAACGCTCAGTTCTTTTGGATTTGGATAGCCACCATCAAACGATTTTTCCCAATTCCAGATCGAATTTCTCTTCCTAGATTGTACTGCAAACGCTTGCCATCGTAAATTTCGGTATTTATTTTTATTTGATTTTTCCATGACCGCCAACAAACCTGGTTCTTCCCAATCCAATAACTGGCTCCAACGCGCTCGTAACTGGTTCTTCGGTACCCCCGAACGAGCTTTAGAGCAAGCCTATATAGCAGCCTGCAACATCAGAAAAATTGAAGAAAAATATTTCAACGGCAATAAAATTGCAGTGGAAAATGCCAGCCATGGCGAACAAACCTTTGCTTATTTCCAATCCGAACTCAAAAGAAATCTAAAAACAGCCAAAATTCGCTTGCGGGAATTTCGTAGCAGTCGCGGCGTCGTTTCTTCTTGGCAAAAACAGCAGTCGGAAACCATCGATCTGGAACCAGCGGCTTTACCAGGAGACAGCGTCTCGACAACCTACCGCGACCCCTATGAAATTGTTTTAGAAAAACTCCAATTTATTGATGAAATTATCGATACCTACAAATCCAAATCTCGCTCCCAGGCTTCCCCATCCCCCCCTCCCCAAGAATCGGAAAGCGAAACCGACGATTCCGTAGGCGTTTCTGTGGCGCAAAATGGCAAGCAGCAAACCGATAGCAACGCTCCCAGCGATCGCAGTTTCTCAATCACCCCTCAAAAACGCCCCACCAATACCAACCATCGCAGCCAAAACAGTGCCGGAAAATCTCAAGAGCGATCGCGATCGAGTCGTTCCCCAGGTCGCGGCAAAAAAAGCAGCAAAGGATCGTTTTCCGATCGTACCAGTTTCATGCCGCGTTCGATTTTACGTACCATCAACCGCATCAAACGGGAACTCGATCCGGAAGCGGAAGAAGAAGTCATTGAAAACTTCCGCAGTTCCAAAACCAAAACCGTTATTTCTTTAAAATTTATTATTCTGTTAATTCTCATTCCCCTACTCACCCACCAAGTAGCAAAAACCTTTGTGGTGGGTCCCATTGTAGAAGAAATTCGCGATCGCGGCCAAACCGAAGTTTTCCTCAACGTAGACATGGAAGAAGAAGCCTACATGGAGTTGCAAAGATATGAAGAACGCATTAAATTTGAATCGTTAATCGGACAAGGTCATCGTTTAAGCGATCGCGAAGTTGAAGAAAAAGTTAACGAAAAAGCGCACGAAATTGCCGAAAAATACCGCCAGGAAAGTTCCAACGCCATCAAAAACATTTTCGCCGATTTATGTGCCTTTGCCGCCTTTGGCATGGTCTTGTTCCGCAGCCAGCGGGAAATTTCGGTTTTAAAATCGTTTATGGATGACCTGGTTTACGGCTTGAGCGATAGCGCCAAAGCCTTTATCATTATCCTGTTTACCGATATGTTTGTGGGATTCCACTCCCCCCACGGTTGGGAGGTCATTTTAGAAGGCATTTCCCGCCACTTGGGATTGCCAGAAAGCCGCGAATTTATCTTTCTGTTTATTGCCACCTTCCCCGTGATTCTCGATACTGTTTTTAAATACTGGATTTTCCGCTACCTCAACCGTATCTCCCCCTCGGCAGTTGCCACCTATCGCAATATGAATGAATAGCAAAGGCGGTTCGCGAACTGCTCCTCCCGGCAGCAGGAACCATCGCCACTATATCCCGTCAAGAATCTGCCAACCAGGTTGCACCTGGAAAAATTTGCCAGTATAACGGAAACATATCTCGTCTGGCTTGCTGGCTGGCTAGCCCTTTTTCTGCTGGTATCTTTCCCATTCGCCTATCAACCATGAAATTTAGCGTTGTCATTACCACATACAACCGCTTGGATTTGCTGCGTCGAGCCATTGATTCGGCGCTCTCGCAAACCCTTCCCTGCGAAGTCGTTATCGCCGACGATGGTTCCACCGATGGAACGGAAGCATACGTTCGCAATTTGGCATCGCCAGAGGTCGTTTACCACCGCAACGCCACCAACCAAGGTCACGCCAAAACTATGAATGCCGGCGTGGCAGCCGCAACGGGAGATTGGATCAAACCCCTCGACGATGATGATTACTTGCATCCCGAGTTTTTAGAAACTATGCAGAATGCGATCGCATTGCGACCGCAAGCTGTCATCTGTTCCTGCCAAGCCGCTCAAGTTGACGAAAATGAAGTCGAACTGTATCGTACGTATCCAGTAGGACCCGGTGACATTGTTTATATTCCCCAAGCGGATATTCACTACGGTATGTTGCTAGAGCAAGTTCCCTTTGGTACCCCCGTACAAGTGCTTTTTCAAAAAGAAGCTTTCATGAAAACCGGGGGATGGGATTCCTCCCTTGATGGTAACTGCGATGATATCGATTCTTGGATTAAAATTGCCCAGTTTGGCGATGCCATTTTCATCAACCGGTGTTTGGCTTATCGAACTGTTTGGTCGGGAGGCGGCAACCAAAAAGTTCCCATTCAAACCCGTTTGGATACCAATATTTTAATGAAGCGTCGCATTTATCCGCTCGTTGACCCTTCCCATCGCGATCGCACCCCTAGCTTAGCAACCATTGAAAATTACATGCACCTACATTGGGGATTGGTTGCCTGCAAACAGAAAAAATTTTCCACAGGTTTGCGACTGGCGCTACCGGCGGCTTTTTCCAAATCGGCATGGGATATTGTTCGCGAACGCATGGCCGTCAAACGCGGCAAAACCCCAACCAATACTGTGCGCAAAATTGTTTTGCAAGCATAAAAAGCTGAAAATTCAACAATTTCTGGCCTCTAGCCTCGATTCTCAATCAATTTTGGCTGGGAAATCGCCCCGATGGAGAAATTGAAATTTTTTTGGCACCTGGGGATTGACTAGGGCGGAATTTTGACATACCATTTAAACAATGGGAATATTTTGTCTTATTTGAAAATCGCGTCTATTCCCATTATCTAGAAGTACCTACAAACAAAATACCATATTTGGGAAGATAGTGAAAAAAAAATCGTTTTTTCTTGAAAACCAAGTTTCGGGAATCTATTGGACCTGCCCAAAGTGGGCTAAAGCGCTTTGGGCATCACCAACCATCCCAAAGATTGCAAAACCAAATAAGGCAGATAGGAAATAGCATGGGACTTGTCAGGGCAATCGGCAGCCAATGTTTGATATAACAGGGTAGCATCGCCACCCGTGACCACAACTTGGGATTGGGGAAAATCCTGCCACCAAGCCTGTAAGAAATCTTTCACGCCGGCTACAGTAGCGTAAAAAACACCGCTGCGAATGGCATCGTCGGTATGAGTTGCCCAACGGGGTGGCTGGGAACCATCGAAATGAATTTGAATAGCAGGAAGTGCCGCCGTTTGTTGGCTGAGAGCTTTTCCTTGCAACCCAAATCCCGGGAAAATCGCACCGCCGATCAAAGTTCCCTCCTGCGAGGCACCGGTAAACGTGAGTGCAGTGCCAGCATCCACCACCAACACCGCCGATTGGTAAAGGTACCACCCTCCCCAAACTGCCAAAGCGCGATCGATGCCTAGGGTAGCATAGGTTTGGGATAGGGGAACGTCTTGGAGGGTCAAAACCCGCGTACCGGGATAGGATTGCCATAAGTAAGTTTGTTCGGGAACCACAGAAGCAATCCACAAAGGCAGGGGTTGGGAATGGGAAGCCGCAAGTTGCCCAATCAATTCCCATACATGGCTGTCTTGGTTTCTAGAGTGTTGGCGTAGGTTGGTTACCGTTTCCACGCCTACCCGACGGAAATCAAAACCACTTGCAATCAGCTGTGCTACTTGGGAAGATGATAGGTGTGGGGTATTCCACGCCAACACCAATTCTGGTGCAAACCATCCCCAATGCAGGTGGGAGTTGCCCATGGCGACGCCCAAGCAACCAGTTAGCGAGGAGGGTTGAGAAAATGATTGAGAAGAAGGAGAAACAGAAAAATTGGGGAAAGCGGGCATTTTGAAGTATTTTGGCAAATCGATGGACCGCATTGGGCACCGGGCGTGGGGAACGTTTCCGCCCAATCTCCACAAAGCGCTGAGAGGTAAAGAAAGCTAAGATGTATAGTAAGTCGTTTTTATAATCGATTCGTTCCAGTTTTTTCAGACGCGGGCGCGAAGTCTATCAAAGTGCATCTTCCTATCTCCTGTCAATTCGATCGTGGTTTTTATTTATGCCTTCTCGGGAACCAGATCCATATCCTGCCTGTTGCCCTTTGCCGCAGTTAGAACCATTACCAGCGGATTCAGCAATGAGTTCAAACAGCAAAATCCCAAGCGATTTCAATATACCAGCCGCCGAATCCAGCCACGGGTTGACCCAACAACCGGAACCCGGCAGCGTATCTAATTGGGAATTGCACCAGCAGGTGAAACTGCTACGCCTGCTCAATTCTATCAATTACGAGATTCACCGTACCCTCGACTTGCAAGAAATTCTCAATTCTGCTTGCGAAATGTTGGGCAAGACCCTCAAATGCGATCGCGTTTCGGTGTTGGTGAAAGACCCCGAGGAAAATGTTTTTATCACCAAAGGGGAATATTGCCAACCCGAGTATCCCAGCCAGCTAGCTTTCAAAGTACCCGAAAATGGCAATCCCCACCTGCAGGCGTTGATGAAACAGGAGTCTCCCCTAGCGGTGGAACGGATGCACGAGTTTCCCGGGTTAAGCCAGCAAGCCCTAGCCACCATCAATACCCTGCAAATTCAATCCATGCTGGCGGTGGCTACCCGCTATCAGGGTCAGGTCAATGGTATCATTGGTTTGCATCAATGCGATCGCCCGCGTCAATGGCAGCAATGGGAAGAAGAACTCTTGGCGGAGGTGGCTTCTAGTCTTGCCATTGCCATCAATCAAGCCCAACTATACGCAGAAACCCAGCGGCAGGCAAAAAGCGAATCCCTGGTTCGTCTGATTACCAATCAAATTCGCAGCAGCCTGGATTTGGAAACTATTTTACAAACCACTGTGGAAGGGGTACGCCAGCTGTTGAATACCGACCGCGTTGTTGTCTATCAGTTTGGCGAAGATTGGAACGGTTCGGTGGTGGTGGAAGATGTTATCGAACCCTGGGATTCGGTGTTGGGCAATATGGGGGCTGATGATTGCTTTTCCGAAAAATATGCCTATTTGTATCAAAACGGTCGCGTTCGGGCAATCGATAACATTCGCGAGGCGGGGTTAGATGATTGTCACGTACAGTTTTTGGAAAAGTTGCAGGTCAAAGCAAACTTGATTGTTCCCATTGTGATGGGCAAGAATTTGTGGGGGTTGCTGATTGCCCACGAATGCAGCCAGCCGCGTAGCTGGCGTACCTACGAAATTAATCTCCTCACGCAATTGGGAGAACAAATTGCGATCGCGATTAACCAAGCCGAACTGTTCCAGCAAGTTCAGGTTACCGCGAAAAAGTACCAGGAAAAAGCCCAACAGCTAGAAAAAACGCTGCAAAAGTTGCGCAGTACGCAAAATCAGCTAATTCAAAGCGAAAAACTTTCTAGTTTGGGAGAAATGGTGGCGGGGATTTCCCACGAAATCAATAATGCCAACAATTTTATTCAGGCAAATATTCCCTACGCCCAAGAATATGCCAATATTTTAATTCAAGCTTTGGAAAGTTGCGCCCAAATTCCCGAAGCTGCCGACCAAGTGGCAGAAATTACCGAAGATATTGAGTTAGCGTATTTGCAAGATGATTTCCCCAATTTAATCGATTCTATGAAACAGGGGGCGGAACGGATTAGTTCCATTATTAACGCTTTGCGTACGTTTTCTCGCCTCGACGAAGCACAGGTGAAAACCATTGATATTCACGAGGCAATCGAAAGTAGTTTGGCGGTCCTTCACCATCGAATTGGACCGAGCATTCAAATCCACAAAAATTATAGCGAACTTCCCCGGATTCGCTGCTTTCCTAGCCATCTCAATCAGGTTTTCTATAATTTACTGAATAATGCGTTTGATGCGATTGTTGCCCAAAAATCTATAGGGGAAATCACTATTCGTAGCTGGCAAATTGATGGGGATTGGATTGGGGTAGCTATTCGCGATAATGGCATTGGCATTGATGCTGAAACCCAAAATAAAATTTTCGATCCTTTCTTTACGAACAAGCCAGTGGGTAAAGGAACGGGATTGGGATTGTCTACTTGCTACCAAGTGGTCGTTCAAGGTCATGGCGGCAAACTTTCCTGCCACAGCGAACTGGGAAAAGGAGCGGAGTTTGTTGTAGAATTGCCGGTGCAATCGAAAGTTCTCGAACCAAGAGGACAAAAGGAATTGCAAGAACAACAGGAACAGTAGAGTAGCAATTGGGATGGCGATCGCGATATAAGTGCCTGTTCATTTCTATATGTCCATAAAGCGATGAAGCGATTCGGGAATTTGCTATGGGGTAAGTCCCCATGTGCTTTCAATTGCTCTAAGAAACTCCCACGATAAATATTTGTTCGTGTCTTTTTCGTTGTTTCTAGAAAATTGATATAGCCGGCGGCAAAGACTCCTATAAAGAATCTTTAGTCATTTTTTGGGCAAAAAAATAGCCAAACGTAAAATTTGCATTTACACTAGAGGCAAATCATCGCAAAAGCAAAGGAGGCTACTGTATGGTAGCAACCCAGCAAAAAGCACCGTCGCGCCTGACGATGCAAACCCAAGAAATTGCCGAGAACACTACGGCTTTCCGGTGTTTGGATTGGGACCGCGATCGCTTCGACATTGAATTTGGTTTGCAAAATGGTACCACATATAATTCCTTTTTAATTCGCGGCAAAAGCACCGCCTTGGTAGATACCTCCCATCAAAAATTTCGCGATCTGTACCAAAAAACTTTAGCTGGGGTTATCGACCCCCAGGAACTCGACTATTTAATTGTTAGCCATACCGAACCCGACCACAGCGGTTTGGTGGCGGATTTATTAGAAATTGCCCCTGAAGTCACCGTAGTTGGCGCTAAGGTAGCCATTCAATTTTTAGAAAACTTCGTACACCGTCCGTTTCAAAAACAAGTTGTTAAAAATGGCGATCGCTTGGATTTAGGCAACGGTCACGTCTTAGAATTTGTGAATGCCCCCAATTTACACTGGCCGGATACCATTTTCTCCTACGACCGCAAAACCCAAATTCTCTATACTTGCGATGCCTTCGGCATGCACTACTGTTCCGATCGCTTGTACGATGAGAATTTAGCCGAAATCGAAGCCGATTTTCGCTTTTACTACGATTGTCTCATGGGTCCGAATGCCCGTTCCGTCCTTTCGGCAATGAAACGCATGGATAAGTTGGGTGATATTGCCACCGTTGCTACCGGTCACGGTCCTTTGTTGCGTTATCACATCGGCGAACTCACGGGTCGCTATCGCCAGTGGAGTCAGTCAAAAAGCAAAGCCCAAACCTCGGTGGCAATTTTTTATACCTCCGATTATGGATATGGCGATCGCATCGTGCAAGCTTTGGCAAACGGCATCGGCAAAACCGAGGTAGCGGTGGAAACAGTGGATTTACGCCACGTCGATCCCCAAGAAGTCCGCGAACTGGTGGGTCAAGCCAGCGGCATTGTAATTGGCGTACCGCCGGCGTCTGGCAACGGTGCGGAAAACGCCAGCGCCGCCATCAATACCATTTTTGCGACGGTGAACGAAAAACAACTGTTTGGCTTGTTTGAACCCGGTGGCGATCGCGATGTTTCCGTGTATCCCCTGCGAAGCAAGCTGGAAGAGTTAGGCTTAACGGAAGGATTTCCGCGCATTGTCCTCTCCCAACTCCCCGACGAAGCGACTTACAAGCTATGCGAAGAAGCCGGTACGGACTTGGGGCAGAAGTTAAATGGCGATCGCACCATTCAATCCCGCAAAGCGATCGACAGCAATTTGAATAAAGCCCTGGGACGTATCAGTGGTGGTTTGTATATTATTACTGCCACCAAAGAAAGCGTTTCTAGCGCCATGGTAGCCTCCTGGGTTGCCCAAGCAAGTTTTGAACCTTTGGGAATTAGCATTGCCGTTGCCAAAGACCGTGCCATCGAATCTCTGATGCAAGTCGGCGATCGCTTCGTACTCAACGTTCTGGAAGAAGACAACCACCAGCACCTCATGCGGCACTTCCTCAAACGCTTCTCCCCTGGTGCCGACCGTTTTGCCGGCATCAAAACCACCCAAGCAGAAAATGGTTCTCCCATTCTTGCAGATGCTCTTGCCTATTTAGAATGTGAGGTAGTTAGTCGTATGGAATGTTCCGACCACTGGATTACCTATAGCCAAGTGACCGCCGGTCGGGTTTCCAATCCTGATGGCATGCCAGCCATTCACCATCGCAAGGTGGGTAGCTATTATTAAGACCAGGATAATGGGGAACGTTTCCTCTTGTGCGATCGATAAAAACAGCTTTTGTAGGGTGGATATTGCCCACTCTACTAATAGAAACCAGTACTTAATCTATTACAATAACGAGAAGTAATTTTATGAATACAGTTACCACCAGCAACCAGGTTCAAACAGCAAAGCCGAAAGACGTTCAAATTATGGCGATCGCGGCAAATACTTGGGTTTGGCGATCGCGCACCTGGGATAGATTAAAATTTGAAGTAGAATATTCCCTACAAAAAGGAACCACTGCCAATTCCTATTATATTCAAGGGGAGAAAACAGCACTGCTCGACCCACCAGGCAAATCGTTTACCCAAATTTATTTGGCAGAAATCACCCAACGGGTCGATTTAAAACAGTTAGATTATCTGATTTTGGGTCATGTGAATCCCAACCGCGCCGCCACCATCGGTCCGCTGTTGGATCGAGCTCCCAATGCGACCATCGTTACTTCCAATCCAGGGAAAATGCTGCTGCAACAGGCATTTCCCGAACGCCAGCTGCAAGTTCGCACCATCCGCAACGAAGAAACCCTAGATTTGGGTAAAGGTCACCAACTGCAACTCATTCCCACACCTACCCCACGGTACCCTGACGAACTGCTCACCTACGATAGGGCAACGGGAATTTTGTTCAGCGATAAGTTTTTCGGGGCGCATGTTTGTGGGGACCAAATTTTCGATGAAGGCTGGAATACCTACAAAGGCGATCGCCGCTTCTACTTTGACTGCATCCACATCGGCGGCGCGCGTCAAGTCGAATCAGCTTTAGAAAAAATTGCCAAGTTTCCCATAACTTTTTATGCCCCCGCCCACGGTCCCATGGTTCGGGATGGCTTGCAGGAGTTAACCCAATCCTACCGTAATTGGATACAAAAGAAAGTCGATCGGGGCTCATCTGTGGTGTTGCTGTATGCTTCTGCTTATGGCAATACGGCAGAAATTACCCATGCTATGGCCAAAGGGCTGGCGAAAGGTGGCGCACAAGTGCATCTGATTAACTGCGAATTTGCCGAAACCAGCGAAATTGAAAACGCGATCGCCCAGTGTTCTGGATTTATTATCGGAACTCCTACATTAGGAGGGCATGCTCCCACACAAATTCAAACTGCCTTAGGGATTGTTTTGGCAACGGCTTCCAAGAACAAGCTAGCAGGGGTATTTGGTTCCTACGGCTGGAGTGGCGAAGCCATCGACTATGTCGAAAACAAACTCAAAGATGCTGGCTTCCAGCTGGCATTTGATCCACTGCGGGTAAAATTCAAACCCACCGACAGTACATTGCAATACAGCAGTGAATTGGGGACGGATTTCGCCCAAACTTTGAAAAAGTCGCAAAAACAGCGATCGCCGCGCTTGCAAAAGGGTACCCTCGCCGATCGAACTTCTCAAGCCGTAGGTAGGATTGTGGGTTCCTTATGCGTCGTTACTGCCAAGCGGGGAGAAATGAGCAGTGCCATGCTGGCTTCCTGGGTTTCCCAAGCGACATTTACGCCCCCGGGGATTACCGTTGCTGTTGCCAAAGAACGAGCCATTGAAGCGCTGATGTATGAGGGAGATAAGTTTGTTTTAAATATCCTTGCTGAAGGAAAACAAGTGCGGCGGCATTTTATGAAAAAATTTGCTCCTTCGGAAGACCGTTTGAGCGGTTTAAATATCGATACGGCTAATAATGGTTGTGCTGTTATTGTAGATGCTCTGGCTTATTTGGAATGTACGGTAGAGCAACGCATGGAATGTGGCGACCACTGGTTGGTGTATGCTGTGGTGGATGCTGGGGAAGTTTTGGATAGTGAGGGGATTACGGCCGTTCACACCCGCAAGTCTGGCAATCATTATTAGGAAATTTGGGGATTTTGAGGCGATTGAAGGGGAAATTGACTAACCCAATCACTGGACAAAAATTGACATTCGTGTCGATTGCGTTCGGTTAGTCCAGCCTTGGTCTCGTAGCAGACTCC
>NZ_LNDC01000156.1 GCF_001870905.1 Geitlerinema sp. PCC 9228 | reverse complement strand
TGGTCTCCGGTGGCTTGCCACAGTTTGGCTAGGTTGCGATACACGCCGGCTAAGTGGGGATTGAGGCGAATGGCGGTTTGATAGTTGTCGATGGCGGCTTGCCATGTTTGGTGTTGTAGGTAAATGTTGCCGAGGTTGGCGTAGGCTTCGGCGAAATCTGGCGATAGGGAAATGGCTTTTTGGTAAGCCTCTTTAGCAGCTATATGATTGCCTTGTTGATGGTAGATGTTGCCTAGGAGTTTGTAGGCGGTGGCGTTTTCTGGCTGCTGCTGGAGGATGGTTTGGCATTGGGTTTCTGCGACTTGCAGTTGACCGTTTTGCAAATATTGTTCGATTTTTTCCCAGTCGCTGGTGGATGGCATGGTTTGCTTTTCTTGGGTCAATTGTTCTATTTGAATTCTGCTTATATATAGATGAAGGGATAGGGGTTATGGTTGGCTGACTTGCCGACACCAGGTTAAAAAGTCGCTGGTTGCTGGTTTTTCTCCGAAAAATTCGGCGACGATGTGGGATTGTTGGATGGCATGTTTGGCTGGGTCGCTTTCATATCCAAATCGCTGGCAAAGTTTCCGGTAGGCGGGGGAATGGAGAACTTCTTGGCGAAATTCGCGATGAAATTCTCTGGTTTGCTGCGGTACAATGGATTTTTCTTGGGATTTTCGACCGCTGTCGCCGGTTAGTTGGATTTTATGGAAGGTTTCTAGGAAGTCGCTTCTATAGTCTAAGGATAAATACGCACAAATTTGCTGGATGACCGATTGGGGGTTGATGACAAAATCTTCGTAATGGAAGATGGGAATGCCAGCGTAGGTTTCGATAAAGGATAATACGCGATCGCAATATTCATCAAACGACAATCCCCGATGCCAACCTTTCTCTTGACTGGATAAAAACGCATCAATGGGATTGCGTAAAGTAACCACCGGACGTACAATATATTCCTGCTTTAACAAATTCACCAATGTAGAGGTCTTGTACGGTGAATATTTAGGCAGAAAATCCGTAAATGCATGGTCTCTCAAAATCAGTTGTTTCCCAGCTTTGGCTGCTTTCCGATACACCCAAGCTACTCTATCTAAAAATACTCGTTGACGAGACGAAATCGCATCACCAGCCATCTCGGGATAATTGTTTAAAAATTGCGGTATGGGGTCAAAAGCGTTGAAATTGGGAGTTTTGCGTAAAGGATGCACTTCGCTTAACAAAACTACATGGGGTTGGCTTGCCAAACATTTACAAATTACCGTTCCCCCAGAGGTGGGAAGGTGGTGTATGGTAGCAATGGTCGCTACCTCGCTATCGGTTTGATGGCTTGGCTGCTGCCATTCACTTGCTAATTGTTTGACCATGCCAGAAGGTGGCAAACCACGCGCTTGCAATTGAACGGCTTTTTGATAGGCTGTAACTGCTGCTGGTAATTTATCCAATTGTTGGTAAATATAGCCGAGTTGCGAATACAGCCACCAAGCATCTTCAGAATTTGGTTGGCAGGCAATGGCTTGTTGGTAAGCTTCCCTAGCTTCCCCCCATTGTTGCCATTGTAGTTTGATATGACCTACCTGAGCGTACAGTTCCCAGTTTTCGGGATAGTGAGAAATTCCCTGCTGGCAGAAATCTATGGCTTCTTCCCACTGTTCGATATTGACCAATGCTTCTACGATTTTTCGATAGCTACTCGCCGCCGTTTCGGAAGGATTGATTTCGATTTCCCGACGATAGCCGTCGATGGCAGCTTGCCACTGTTGCTGTGCCCTATAGATTTCCGCTAAATTATGATATGCCTGGCTGCAATCTGGCTGGATGGCAATGGCTTGCTGGTAGCATTGCTTGGCTTTCTCCCAGTCTCCGTATCCAATAAAATTATTGCCTAAGGTCAGATATTCTTCGGCTTCTCTCCATTCTGGCTGCAACTGCAAAGCTACAAACCACGCTTGGGAGGCTGGTTGCGGTTGGTTGCGTTTCTGGTAGGTTTTCGCCAATCCCCGATAGGCGGCAGCTAGTTGCGGATGGAGATGAATTACTTTCTCAAAACATGCGATCGCATTTTCCCACTGTCGCTGCCAAAAATAAACTTCTCC
>NZ_LNDC01000155.1 GCF_001870905.1 Geitlerinema sp. PCC 9228 | reverse complement strand
CAATCTTTAAGAAAGATGGCTACGACTATCAAGTCAATAAAAGTCAATTATTGTCCAGTAAATCACCTATTAGGAAGTAGCAGGGTTCGGGTTGCGGTGCAATAGTTCGCAAGTAGGGACGCAACGCGTTGCGCCCCTTCCACACGGACCCATATTGGCGTCTTGTGGGTGTCGGTTGGATAGAGAAGAAAAGGCGGCACGCAACATTTGGGAACTTGCTTTAAGTACGGTGGGGCACACCGATGCTTCTGTCGGTGAGGCAGGAAACGCTGCCGGAGATTGGTCCGCTACCGTAGCTGGCGAAAGACTGTTTCCGCAAGACGAATCGCTGAAGGAAGAATTCGCATCTGCGACGAGCGCGGAGTATCAATGCATTGAAGCAGCGTTGCTAATATTTTCTAAAGTTAGCTCGGAGCAGGTCCGCTTAATCAAGCCGGTGAGAACGTTGCCTGGTCCTACTTCAATGACTTTTTCAATGCCTTCCTCTGGCAGTCGCAGGGAAATTTCCCGCCAACGTACTTGACCGGTAATTTGCTGTTGCAAGCGATTTTTGAGGGTAGTGGCATCGGTAGCCGGCGATGGATCTACGTTGGAGAGAACGGGAATTTGGGCATCTTGCAACTGGGCGGCATCCAAAACTTTTTGGAATTCTGCCGCGGCTTCTTTCATCATCGGCGAGTGAAAGGCACCGGAGACGTTGAGTTTCGCAACCCGCCGGGCTTTCACATTGTTAACCACCTCATCTACAGCTTCTGGCGTTCCCGAAATCACTGCTTGGAGGGGACTGTTGTCGTTGGCAAGGACCACGTTGGGGGTTTGGGCTAGCTGTTCTTCCAGTTGGTTGCGGTCGAATTTCATCAAAGCAGCCATTTGACCGCCAGAAGCACTATCCATCAGTTCGGCGCGGCGTTTAACCAGTTGCAAACCAGTAGCAAAATCAAAAACCCCAGCAGCGTACAAAGCCACGTATTCTCCCAGACTGTGACCGGCTACCAGTTGGGGTTGGTTGCCCCGATGGTGCAGCAAATCGACCAAAATGCTTTCGATAACGTACAGGGATGGCTGGGTATAGAGGGTACGGGAAACTTGCTCGTCGGGATTTTGACAAACATCCACCACCGACCAGCCCAAAATTTCTTCAGCTTGCTGAAATTTCATTTTGCCCAGGGGCAAATCCAACAAATCGGCTTCCATTCCCACCGATTGCGATCCCTGTCCGGGAAAAACCCATGCAATTTTATTGTTTTGCTCCATATCGAATTGTATTGCCTTGTCTGTTCGTCTATTTTTTTCTTGTAACGGTAGCGTTGGCACGATCCCATTACCGACCCCATTCAAAAATAGCAGCGCCCCAGCTCAGCCCTGCCCCAAATCCAGAGGCAGCAATGACATCCCCTGGTTGAATTTTGTCAGCACGTACGGCTTCATCCAACACAATGGGAATGGAAGCGGCTGAGGTATTGCCGTAGGTAGCAAGGTTGCTCAGAATTTTTTCCGAGGGAACTTGCAAGCGATCGCCCACAGCATCCAAAATTCGTTGGTTAGCTTGATGTAACAACAGCCAATCCACCTGTTCGATGTCCATTTGGGCGCGGAACAGGGCTTTTTCGATCGCTTCGGGAACCCGTTTGACGGCGAAGCGAAACACCTCTTTGCCATTCATAAAAATGGGTTGGTAATTTCCTTGGGTAATGTCAACCTCGTCTACCAAGTGGTAGGGTTTCCCTTGATAGGGAAGCTGCAAGCAATCATTTTGACTGCCATCGCTGCGCAGTTCAAATCCCAACAACCGATCGCGATCGCTGGTTGCTTGCACCACCACTGCCCCAGCCCCATCGCCAAAAAGTACGCAAGTTCGGCGATCGCGCCAATCCACCCAGCGAGACAAAATATCCGCACCAATCACCAAAGCATTGCGATAGGTACCGGTTCGCAAAAACTGGGCGATGGTCACCAAACCAAATAGGAAACCAGAACAAGCTGCCGTCAAATCGAAAGCCACCGCCTGGGGGGCTTCTAATTCTTTTTGGATTTTGCCAGCACTGCCAAACAAATCGTCTGGGGTAGAGGTAGCCAGTACGATCGCATCCAAATCCTTAGGGGTCAACCCTGCCATAGCGATCGCTTCTCGGGCGGCGAGAGCCGACAATTGCACCAAAGACTCCGTTGGACCGGCAACGCGACGCTGCCGAATTCCGGTACGGGTGGTCACCCAATCATCAGACGTTTCCACCAAATTACTGAGGGCATGGTTGTCGAGGGCAGCTGCCGGCATAGCAGAACCGCTCCCCGTTACGGCCATCCCCACCATTGCATCAGTCAAGATTTTATCTCCCAGCAATTGGCTTTCAGCAGATCGAGCAGAACGGACATAAATAGGGGAGTTATACTGCCCGCTGGCAGCCACCTCCCCCACGCATCCCAATCGAACCTCCAAACACCCCCTGGCCATCCATGACTGCTAGCAGCCAGTATCGCCGGATGCTTGGAAGTTTTCAGGATGCACCGGTTAAACTGCATCTTCTGCTAGTTCGTTATCTCCACGATAGCGAGCGTGTAGTTTCTTGAGAACTTCGCGCTCTACCGCTTCGTTAGCCAAACGAATGGCACTGTAGATAGAAGGCGCTTGCGAAGAACCGTGGCTAATTACACAAACGCCATTGACCCCCAACAGCAAGCCACCTCCGTGTTCTACATAGTCGATTCGCTGGCGAATGCGGCCGAGGGTGGGTTTGAGCAATTCCATATCTATGCGGGAATCCACATGGGAAAGTTCCTGCTGGAAGATTTGCAAGACGGTATTGCCCACGGCTTCCGCAAATTTCAACAACACGTTGCCCACAAATCCGTCGCAGACCACCACATCGAAGTGACCCGAGAGCACATCGCGTCCTTCGGCGTTACCCACAAACGGAATTTGGGGATTATTCTCTAAAAGTTCGTAAGTGCGAATGGTTAAATCGTTCCCTTTTTTGGCTTCTTCGCCAATGTTAAGCAAGCCAACTTTGGGACTTTCGATTCCCAATACATACTGGCTGTAAATGGCACCCAAACCAGCGAACTGTTCCAAATAGCGAGGGCGCGAATCTACATTCGCCCCCACATCCAAAACCAGTACTTGTTTTCCAGGTACCATAGTGGGGAAAATTCCCCCAATAGCAGGTCGCTCGATTCCTGGCAAACGCCCCAGACGCAGCAAGGAGGCTGCCATTGTCGCTCCCGAGTGACCGGCTGAAACCAAAGCGTCGGCTTCGCCGCGTTTGACCAGTTCGGTAGCTACACCGATGGAAGATTGAGGCTTGCGTTTGATGGCGCTCAATGCTTCCTCGTGCATACCGATAACGTCGGTGGCTGGAACGATATCTAGGGCGGAAGAACTGCCATGCCGTTCGATAGCAGCTTCTACTTGTTGGGGATCGCCCACCAACAAGATTTTTGCTTCCAGTTCGTTTACGGCTTTTAGCGCACCTGCGACGACGGTGTCGGGGGCGTAATCCCCGCCCATCGCATCAACTGCAATCCTTGCGCACGTCGATCCCATTGACCAAATTTTATAGAAACCTTAGAAATTCTACCAGGTAAACTAGTAAGCTACGAATGGTGATTTCTTCTTCTCTTGAAATAGGGGTTGCCACTGTTGTGGGAAAATCATTGCCACTGAGGGAGAAGTTGCCGGCATTTTTTCCAAATTCGTTGTTTTACAGGAAATATCGTTGTGTGGGAACCTTTCAGTGCTAGTTTGCTAGCTTTGTGGTTGCAAGGATCCAATCGTTCGATTCCCTATGCCGAATCAGCCCAAATGTTGCTGTGGCCTGCCTTTCCCAGTACGACTTTGGTGACTGCTGAAGGCAGCTGTCACAGCCGCATTCAGTGCGCGATCGCCCAACATGTCCAAACGTATACCAACACTTTAGCACAGCAAGGATGGTCCCCATCCCAACAAGGAATATGGATCCAGTCGGGATGGCAGGTACTAGCCAACCACCGGGGCAAGCAGGCGTTCCCCGCTGCTTCTTTGACCAAAATTGCCACTTCTTTGGCGGCTCTGACACGCTGGGATGTCGATCGCGAGTTCGAGACCTTGGTGGGGAGCAATGGGGCGATTGAAGGTGGCATTTTGCAGGGAGATTTGATTGTGGTGGGTGGTGGCGATCCGCTGTTTGTTTGGGAAGAAGCGATCGCGGTGGCCAATCGCTTGCAACAGTTGGGCATCGATCGCGTTGCTGGGGATTTAGTAATTTCCGGTGATTTTGCCATGAACTACGAGCGCGACCCCAAAAAAGCCGGCAACTTGTTTAAAAAGGCGTTCAATGCCGAAAATTGGCCGTCTGAAGCCATTTCCCAGCATGCCCAGATGCCGTCACCAACGCCCCAACCGCGCCTGGCGATCGCGGGGGAAGTCCGCAGCAGAAACCATCCTCCAGCCAGATTTACGCCGTTTCTACGCCATCGTTCTTTGCCGTTGGTCGAAATTCTCAAACAAATGAATATTTACAGCAACAATGCCATGGCTGAAATGCTAGCGGATTTGGTGGGAGGTGCCTCCCAAGTAGCAGGAATGGCGGCTAGGGAAGCGGCTGTTGCGAGTGATGAAATCCAACTGGAAAATGGTTCTGGTTTGGGACTGGGCAATCAAGTTTCGCCGCGAGCGGCCTGTGCCATGTTCCTCGCCATCCAACGCCACTTACAACCCCATGGCTTCAGCGTGGCCGATTTGTTTCCCGTCGCCGGTCGCGATCGCGGTACGTTGGTGGGACGCAATCTCCCGGAAGCTACCATTGTCAAAACCGGCACCTTAGGCCAGGTCAGTGCTTTGGCTGGCTTGTTGCCCACCCGAGACCAAGGATGGGTCTGTTTCGCCACCATCGACCGCGGCACCGATATTCCTCTGTTCCGGCAGCAACAAGACTGGCTGTTACAAAATTTGCAGCAAGATTTGGGCAAAAACCAACATTTATCTCTCATTCCGTTTGGTCGCGATCGCGCTGCCATAGCCAAGCAGGAGCCATTTCTAGGCGATCCCGGGCGTCAGGAGGTTTTGTTGGGTGGATAGTTGAGGGTGGGGGCGTACCGAGTGTGGAAGCAAATAATTCATCCGGAATCCGACCTAGATCGACGGCGAAACTGTAGCAACGTGAATTAGGGGGCAACCACACCGGGATAGCTGATACAAGGAAGTGGGATTTTTGTAGATCGAATTTGGGAGCGTTGCATTTCCCTATCCCCCAAGCTGCCTAGATTCCACCCACGCCAACTAAGGCACAATCTCCGTCACCACCCGACCTCCTTCGAGTACAATTTGTTGCTCTTGAAGTCTGCCCTTCGCTTGGGGTCCGGTGGATGTCATAGCTGGGTCGCTTTGGCGGTAAAAAACCTCGCCGGTGGCAGTAAAGGTTTCTGCTTCTAAATTCCACAGCAAGCGATTGGACTCTAACCGGGATTCGTCTAAAGCAGAAGTGGCGACGACGTTTCCTTTGGCAAAAAGAGTTCGCTGCTGGAGGTCGAGCAAGCCTTGGTCGCCTTGGAGGGTAAATTCTTGCTGGCGATGGAACATGGTGACGGCGGTGGGGGCGTTCACTGTTGCCTGTTGGATGTTCCACTCCAAGCGATCGCTGTTTACCGTAATGGGAGGGTCGCCTAAGACGACTTCGGCGTTTTGCTGTAAGGTGGCAATTTCTTGGTCTAACTGAACTTCACCGCGGTTGGCGGTGGCGCGATCGCGGATTTGTTCTGGATTGTCTTGTGCGTAACGTTCGATATTCACTTGAGTTTCGCTGCTGGCTCGTTCGGCATCGAGTTCCCAAACCACTTGTTGGGTTTTCAGCCGCACCCGGGCATCTTTATCTGTCATCACCACGTCACCGCTGAGTTCCACGCGACTTTGTTGGTTGTAAACTTTCCCTTCCTTAGCCAAAACTTCGGTTTGCTCTTGCACCCCGCGAAGATTGCCCCGCACCAATAACAGGTCTTGTTGGGGATACCATTCCATCTCATCCCCGTACAAAACTGCACCATCTTTCTTTTGCTTGGCAATGACGTTGCCCTGCAGCACAATCTTTTTCCCATCTTCGTAGATGGTGCCGGTATCGCCTTCCACTTCGTAGGCAACTTGACCCTCTTGATACAGATCTCCCTGCGGGTTTTTCACGGAAGCAACGCTACGGCTTTGATTGTAGGCGGCTTCGATGGCTTCAACGGTCCACAAACGTTCCCCTGCGGAATTGAGCTGTTTTAAAGTAACATCATCGAAGGTTAGTTCGTTCTCGATGCGTTCGCGGATATTGGTTTCGGAACTGGTTTCAGGTTCGCTTGCTTCCTCAGACCCACAACCGGCGGTTGCCGCTAGCAGTAAAAAAAAGAAAAAACCAGCAACTGTTTGCTGTCTGTGCTTGTGAAAAAATGAAGTGACCACTTTGGTTGGAGTAGCGTACAATTTAGGACGATGATAGGAAGAGGGGGAAAGGGGGAAGATAAAAGCAACGATTCCTTACTTCCACGTTCGGTGGCTTCTTCCCTGTTCCCCACAGCAACTATCCTTCTTCTGCTGAGTCCATCATGCCCATCCCAGACATGGAACGATAGCGATCGGAGTAGGGATTGGGGTGATGGTGTTGGTGATGGTGGCGATCGCCTTTTTGAATGTCTTCTTTAACCGCTTCTAGGTCGATATAGCGATCGGCAACGTTAATCAGGCTATCGCTAGTCATGGCACGCAAGCTCACCACTTCGACCCGCGCACCTTTATAGCTAACTGCATTGACGGCATAGGCAAGGTCGCCATCACCGCTGACCAGTACAGCCGTATCGTATGCCCCCACCAGAGACATCATATCCACGGCAATTTCCACGTCGAGGTTGGCTTTTTTGGAGCCGTCGGGCAATTGCACCAATTCCTTGTCTACCACGCGATAACCGTTGCGCCGCATCCACAACAAAAATCCTTGTTGCTTTTCATTGGTGCGATCGACACCGGTATAAAAGAAAGAACGCAATAGGCGCGAACGCCCAGTCAGGCGGCACAATAATTTGGTATAGTCAATTTCAATCCCTAACTGCAAAGCCGCATAAAAAAGGTTGGAGCCGTCGATGAAAATCGCTACACGGCCGCGATTTTCCCATAGCTGCTCTGGGGTGAAAATGCATTCACTGTCTTGACGATCGAACATGATTGTTTATGCCTCTTTTGTTATCTGATATAGAAAATTTGTGGGAAATATCCTGACTGTTTGTTTCTACTTTTTCAACTTTTTTGTTTTTTTTGGGGAACACCAACTTCCTTTGCTCAAGCTGGAAATTTTTGAGCAAACAATTTGATTCCACCTTTCTCCCGACACTCCCAAAGAAGTCATGGGGAAAGGTTTTGGCTTGAACCAGTTTGTAGAAGCATCAGCCAGGAAGCGATCGGCAAATTTCTGTTTTCCTAGCTTCCGCCGCCGAACTATTCCTCCAAACGGCGAAATACGGGTTGGGGTTTTTCAATTGGTTGGTTGGCAGGCAAGATTCCCCAGCGAGAATGCACGGAATATGGAGCTTTTTCACCAATTGCTGCTTGGTCTTCAAAATTTACCGCCCACCCCAACTGCTGGTAAATCTTTGTACTTAATTGGGGCACAACTGGAGAAAGCAGGTAAGCTGCTACGCGCACTGATTCCAAAACCGCGTACAAAATCTCTTCTACAGCAGCTTGCTGTTTCTGCTTGTAAAGAGTCCAGGGTTCTTGCTCGTCTATGTATTTATTACCAGTTCTTACCAACTCTAGGATAGCTTGACAAGCTTCGCTATAGCCAAGTTGCTGGTAAGCTTTCTTTACTTTTTCGCCGACCTGCTGCCCCATTTGCTTGAGCGGGTTGCTATCAGCAATGTCCTCAGCGGCGATATTTGGTAATTTACCATTACAATATTTGCGGCTCATGTTCAAGCTGCGGTTGAGCAAGTTCCCCAAATCGTTGGCCAAATCGGCGTTGAGCGTGTTGATAAAACGAGTGTGGTTAAAATCGCCGTCGCGGCCAAATTCAATTTCTTTTAAGAAATAATACCGAACGGCGTCGGCACCGTAGCGATCCGCTAGTTGATAGGGGTCGAGGGTATTGCCCAGGCTTTTGCCCATTTTTTGTCCGTCTTTGGTTAGGAAACCATGACCGAAAACGCATTTGGGCAAGGGGAGTTGGGCAGACATGAGCATGGCCGGCCAATAAACCACGTGAAAGCGTAGGATGTCTTTGCCAATTAAATGCAGGTCAAAGGGCAACCATTGCGCGGCATTTTCTAAGTTGGGTTCTTCGCCGGGTTCCACTAGGGCGGTGATGTATCCCAACAGCGCATCAAACCAAACGTAAAGGGTATGGCTGGGATCGCCGGGTACGGGGAATCCCCAATCTAAGTTAACCCGAGAAATGGAAAAGTCTTGCAACCCTTGCTTGACGAAGTTCAGCACTTCGTTGCGTCGCATTTCCGGTTGAATAAACTCGGGATGTTGGGCGTACAAATCTTCTAGCTGGCTTTGATATTTGCTCAGACGGAAAAAGTAGTTTTCTTCATCCCGCCATTCGGTTTGCTTGTTGGGATGGATGGGGCAGTAGTGCTCTTCTAGCAGTTCCCGCTCGTCTTTAAATTCTTCGCAGGAAACGCAGTACCATCCGGTTTGCCGGCCTAGATAAATATCTCCGGCATCCCACACCCTTTGAAAGAATTCTTTCACCAGAATTTCGTGGCGGGGATCGGTGGTGCGAATAAAACGGTCGTATTGAATGTCAAGTTTTTGCCACAGGCGATCGAAACCAGTTGCTATTTCGTCGCAATACTCTTGCGGCGATCGCCCGGCTTCTTGAGCGGTACGTTGAATTTTTTGACCGTGTTCGTCGGTTCCGGTAACCAATCGCACGGATTTCCCCTGCAGGCGTTGAAACCTCGCACTGGCATCGGCGGCCATGGTGGTGTACGCGCTACCAATGTGGGGAAGGGCATTTACATAGTATAGAGGGGTCGTAAGCGTAAATTTTTCTCGTTTTACATCCATTTGATTCACTGAGTTTTTTTATGACAAATTCTTTTACCTTCAGTAAGCAAAAATTATCGACAAACGGAAGATTTTAGAACCATTTTTTCCAGGAGCTTAATTATAGTAGGGCTTGATTGAGGAAAACCGCTGGTGGTGGTACCCGATCCGAAAAAAAGACGGGCTACCCCATTCAAGCAGATTTTCAATTTTCTTATTACCTATTATCATAAGTAGAGGGGAAGCGCCAAGTCCCCTATCTACAATCACCCTAAAAACGTAGCCCCAAAAGGCTTAGGTTGGTCAGCTACCTGAAGCTGGAGGCATGAAGCCCCGTGCTTCAGGCGGGGGTGCTGACTGCGTGTTGCTTCCATTAACCAACTTGTTAGTCGTTTTTGGGACAACATTCTCATTATTCCCAACATGCAAGTTTCTCTATTCGCTCCCGATTGCATTCAGTACTGTGCCAGAGGGAGATGCACGGCAGGAAACTTACCGCTCAGGGATGGTCTGTACGAATAGGACCTCGGTCCCATCCGGCTCGCACAAACGCTGACAGACCGAAACGCACTGGGTGCCTTTGGAAGATCCCAAAAATTTGCTAAAAATTTCATGTCTGCTACGTCTGCCTTACAAATGTCTCAGTGGTGTCTGAGACTGTTTCAAGTGCAAACTTCTATTATCCACCGCGATCGCTTGCCGGCGGATACATCCGCTATTGCTGTTAGCAATCACCGCAGCTTTCTCGATGCCCCCTTAATGATGGTGGCAATGAACCGTCCCATTCGCTTTGCCTGCCACCATTATATGGGACAAGTACCTTTGATGCGGGATTTGGTAACGGCTTGGGGGTGCTTTCCTTTAGAGTCGGTGCAAATGCGCCAGCAACAGTTTTTCCAGCAAGCTTCCCAGTTTTTACAAAGCCGCCAAGTGGTGGGGATTTTCCCCGAGGGGGCAGCCCCTATGGTGCAGTATCGTTCCCAACGACAGGTAGGGTCATTCCAGCGGGGATTTGCTCATTTGGCTTTGCGATCGCCCACGCCGGAACTAGCTGTAGTTCCCATTGCCATTATCTCGGAAGACGAAATCGTACAATCTCCCATCCCGGTCAAATTGCTATCTTGGTTCGATCCTTCAGAACCCCTTTTCCAGCAAGATGCTTGGCATCCAGTGGTATTGTATCGCCAGGTGACGGTTGCCATTGGGCGTCCTTTTTGGATTACGGCCCCTCGCCGCGAAGCCTATCAAGGCAAACAAGCCAAGGAAATGGTCAAGGAGGTTTCCCAATACTGCTACCAGGAAGTTACCGATTTGTTACGAGCAGGGTTCTAAAATCAAAATACTCGGCAAAATATTCAGCAGCAAAATCAATTGCAGATACCTTAAAATACCTACCACCATCAAGTCTTTATTGCTCATGAACCACAAACATCACTTGCACGTTCTCTCACCCACCCCCGAAAACCAACACTATCCCTTATTAATTTATTTCCCAGGCATGGATAGTACGGGAGAACTGCTCACTTCCCAAGTACCAGACTTGCGCAAGGTTTTTGACGTGCGTTGCTTGCAACTTCCCCCAAGCGATCGCTCGGATTGGCAAACGTTGGTGGATGAAGTGGTAGGATTGCTGGAAAAGGAAAAACGATCGCATCCCATGCGCCCTATCTACCTGCTGGGGGAATCCTTTGGTGGCTGTTGGGCGGTGAAAGTGGCGCTAGCGGCTTCGGGATGGTTTGACCGACTGATTCTGTGCAATCCCGCTTCCTCGTTTCGAGAACAAACCTTAATGGCGTGGGGATCGTGCTTGTTGGCTTGGATGCCCAATTTCTTACAACCGGTATCCGCGATCGCTTTGCTTCCCTTTTTAGCATCTTTGCATCGCATTTCCCCAGACAATCGCCAAAAACTAATTCGTGCCATGCAATCGGTGCCAGCAGAAACCACCAGTTGGCGTTTATCCCTGCTGCGAGATTTTGATGTCACCCTAGAACAATTGCGCAGCCTTCGTCAACCAATTTTAGCGATCGCCAGTGGCAGCGACCGACTCTTGCCTTCCGTACAAGAAGTGCAGCGATACATCGACAACTGCCCCAACGCGGAAATGGTGGTTTTACCCAAAAGCGGCCATGCTTGCTTGCTCGAAACAGAAACCAATCTCTACAAAATCATGAAAGCACATAAATTCCTACCGCGAATGCCCGTTCGAGAACAGCTATCCCAACGCCAAGCCAGCTAGCGGGGTAACCTTCGCTTGTTGTGACTGGCGGTGCGGGCGATTGTCGTTGTAAATGCTATCGGTAACCACCTGCCAGCGATCGCATCTCCGTATTGCCCCCATATTAAGCAAATCGATCGCGATCGTCCAGAGCCGTTCCTTCATTGCACAAACCAGCAATTCAACCGAAAGCAATAATTTTTCTCTCATTTTGGGGAAAAATTCAACCGAGCGATCGCCCCTCCTTCCCCATCTAGCTATTCTCTGGAAAAAGGACTTGCTCCTAGTATCAGTTTGCAGCAATTTTAGACTTTTTGGCCAGCAATCAAACCTGTAAGCTACGATAGGATTAAGCACTGGTATCTTGGGCACCATCGCCGTGCGAAAAATCCCCTGAAAAGCTTTTGTCTCCTGGCGTCGGAGAATCAAACCTATGAAACGCATCGTCCTCATTGCCGGGTTCGAATCTTTCAACAGCGACCTGTACCGCCAAGCCGCCGAAATTGCCGCATCTCGCGTACCAGAACTCGATATTCATATTTTTAGCGATCGCGACATCGCCACACAACCCAACGCGATTGCCGACGCCTTACAAAAAGCAGATATATTCTTTGGCAGCCTACTGTTCGACTACGACCAAGTATTGTGGCTGCGAGAAAACATCCAACACATTCCCATTCGCCTCGCCTTCGAGTCTGCCCTAGAACTCATGAGCATGACTCAAATCGGTAAATTCAAAATCGGCGATCGCCCCAAAGGCATGCCCAAACCAGTAAAATTTATTCTTGATAAATTTAGCAACAATCGCGAAGAAGACAAACTCGCCGGTTACCTCAGCTTTCTCAAAACCGGACCCAGACTCCTAAAATTCATCCCCGCCAAAAAAGTTCAAGACCTGCGCAACTGGCTCATCGTCTACGGCTACTGGAACGCCGGCGGTACCAATAACGTCGCCGCCATGTTCTGGTTCCTCGCCAACCAATACCTGGGATTGGAAGTCGGCGAAATCCCCGAAGTTGCCGAAACCCCCAACATGGGATTGCTGCATCCCGACTACCAAGGATATTTCACCTCCCCCCAAGCCTACTTGCAGTGGTACCGCCAAACCCATCCCCAAACGACCAACCAGCCAGTGGTAGCCATTTTGCTGTACCGCAAACACGTCATCACCCAACAAGCCTACATCGGCAAACTGATTCGCTACTTTGAAGAAGAACAATTAACCCCCCTACCCATCTTCATCAACGGCGTAGAAGGTCACGTTGCCGTGCGCGATTGGCTCACCACCAGCTACGAACAAAGCCAACGCCAACAAGGAAATCGGGAAATTGCTTCCTTGAAAGAGGATGCCGCCACCGTAGACGCGATCGCTTCCACCATTGGTTTTCCCCTGGTCGGCGGTCCCGCCGGGTCCATGGAAGCCGGCAGACAAATCGCCGTCGCCAAACAAATCTTATCCGCCAAAAACATTCCTTATATAATTGCCGCTCCCCTATTGATTCAAGACATTTATTCCTGGACCCGGCAAGGCATCGGTGGTTTGCAAAGCGTAGTTCTGTATGCCTTGCCAGAACTGGATGGTGCCATCGATACCGTTCCCCTAGGTGGCTTGGTCGGAGAAGATATTTATCTCATTCCCGAACGAGTCAAACGCCTGACCGGTAGAATCAAAAAATGGATCGAACTGCGGCAAACCCCCGTTTCCCAACGCCGCATTGCCATTCTACTGTACGGATTTCCTCCTGGATACGGTGCCACCGGAACCGCAGCTTTGCTCAACGTACCGCGATCGCTCATCAAAGTATTGCAAACCCTGCGCGATGCCGGCTACGACGTGGGCGAACTCCCCGAAGACGGCGAAGAACTGGTGCAACGGGTCAAAGCAGCCGACGAAACCCTAGAACCACGTTTGGCCAAAGAACCGGGAACCAAAGTGAGCGTCAAAACCTTAGAACGCTGGTTGGGATACTTGCTAACCACGCGCATCGAAAAACACTGGCATCCCCTCACCGGAACCGGCATCAAAACCTATGGCGACGAATTTCATTTAGGCGGCATCCAACTGGGCAATGTTTGGATTGGCGTACAGCCACCCTTGGGCATTGCCGGCGATCCCATGCGATTGTTATTCGAGCGCGATTTAACCCCTCACCCGCAATACACCGCCTTTTATAAATGGTTGCAAAATAAATTCCAAGCCCATGCCGTGATTCACTTTGGCATGCACGGTACCGTAGAATGGCTGCCCGGTTCGCCTTTGGGAAATACCGGTTATTCTTGGCCGGATATTTTACTGGGCAACATTCCCAATCTCTATCTCTACGCCGCCAACAATCCTTCCGAATCCATGCTAGCCAAACGTCGGGGATACGGCGTTCTGCTTTCCCACAACGTTCCTCCCTACGGTCGCGCTGGCTTGTACAAAGAATTGATGGTGCTGCGGGATTTGATTGCCGAATATCGGGAGGATCCGCAGAAAAATGCTGACTTGCGGGAAGCCATTTGTCAGAAAATTACTGATGCGGGGTTGGATGCGGATTGTCCTTTCCAAGAGGCGAAAAAGCTAGGCATGTCTTTTACCCCGGAAAACGCGCGCATGTTCAGTCCGCAGGTTCTTAACGAGTATTTTGTCCAAGTTTACGAGTACCTGCAAGTTTTGGAACAGCGTTTGTTTTCCTCGGGATTGCATGTGTTTGGGGAAAATCCCACGCCGGAACAAATCGAATCTTATTTAACGGCTTATTTCAACGACCGATTGCCACCAGAGGTGTTGGCAAAAATTGCCCGTCAGGAAGAAATTTCCTCGGAAGTGGCAAAAACGCTACCAGAGGAACATTTGGAAACGGCCGTTCAAATTCGCGATTTGCTCTTGCAAACCGACCAAGAACTGACGAACTTGCTGCGGGGATTGAATGGGGAATACATTCCGCCAGCGCCTGGTGGGGATTTGCTGCGCGATGGACCCGGCGTGTTGCCAACGGGTCGCAATATTCACGCGCTGGACCCCTATCGTATGCCTTCGGATGCGGCGTTGGTGAGAGGTCGCGAAATTGCCCGCAAGACGATTTCCCAACATTGGGAGGCGCATCAAGCCTATCCGGAAACCATTGCGGTGTTGCTGTGGGGGTTGGATGCGATTAAGACCAAAGGGGAGTCTTTGGGAATTGTGCTGGAGTTGGTTGGCGCGGAACCGATTAAGGAAGGAACGGGTCGTATTGTTCGCTATGGGTTGCGACCTTTGGAAAGTTTGGACCATCCCCGGATTGATGTTTTGGCGAATTTATCGGGGATTTTCCGGGATACGTTTGCTAATATTATTGAGTTGTTGGATGATTTGTTTGGTAGGGCGGCGGCAGCGGAGGAACCTTGCGATCGCAATTTTATTCGCAAGCATGTTTTGGAATTAAAAGAACAAGGGGTGGAAAATCCCACGGCGCGGATGTTTTCCAATCCGGCTGGCGATTTTGGTTCTATGGTCAACGAACAGGTCATCGATAGCAGTTGGGAATCACAAGAGGAACTGGCGCAAACTTGGTCGCAACGTAATGGATATAGCTACGGTCGCCAGGATAACGGGCAAGCCAGACCGGAGGTGTTAAACTCGCTGTTGAAAGGATGCGATCGCATTGTCCAGGAAATTGATTCGGTAGAGTACGGTCTGACGGATATTCAGGAATATTACGCCAATACGGGAGGCTTGAAGCTAGCGGCGGAAAAACAAAAAGGCAGCAAGGTAGAAACGAGCTTTATTGAGAGTTTTTCTCAAGATACCACGCCGCGTAAGTTAGAAGATATTCTACGGATGGAATATCGGACCAAACTATTAAATCCCAAATGGGCGAATCAGATGGCTGACCAAGGGTCTGGCGGCGCTTACGAGATTTCCCAACGGATGACGGCGTTGATTGGTTGGGGCGGTACGGCGAATTTTCACGATGATTGGGTGTACGACCAGGCGGCGCAGACCTATGCGTTTGACCCGGAGATGGCGAAGAAGTTACGGGAAGCGAATCCGGAGGCTTTCCGCAATTTGGTGGGGCGGATGTTGGAAGCGAAAAGCCGTGGGTTCTGGTCTGCGGATGAGGAGAAAATTGAGCGATTGCAGGCGTTGTACGATGAGGCGGAGGCTGATGTAGAGGGGGTGACATGGTGATTTGAAGTATATAAGCCTGGGAGCCTGGGAGCGTGGGAGCGTGGGAGCGTGGGAGCGTGGGAGCGTGGGAGCGTGGGAGCGTGGGAGCGTGGGAGCGTGGGAGCCTGGGGTAAGATCGAATAGATGGTAATACCATTTTCTTAATAATCTGCAAGAGATAATAGAGGCATTTTTGTAGGGGCGCTTCGCGAATCCCCCCTACCAGGGCAATTGAGAAATTCTAGACAATCGTTATTTTTCAGAAATGGTATAATAAGAATAAAAAAAGTTTTTTGAATTTTGATTTTATAGTTGTAGATAGGTTTTACATGCAATATAAATGATAAAATTTTCTTGGTTTTGGTTGCTGGGAATGGCGATTTGGTGTGGGTTTTGCTTGGTGTATAATGGCGTTGCTGTCTGGTTCTAATTTTTCGCGATATGGCACTGCAAATTTATTTGGCTGCCCCTTTGTTTTCGGCGGCGGAACAGAATTTTAATGCTCGGTTGGCAAAAGCGATTGAGACGAAGGGAAATCCGGTGTTTCTGCCACAGGCGGAATGCGCGCAGTTGCAGGAGATTGGCGAGATTTATCGCACTTGTCGGGAGGGAATTGAGCGATCGCATGTGGTTGTTGCTATTCTAGATGGTGCGGATGCAGATTCGGGTACTTGTTGGGAATGCGGCTATGCTACGGGTATGGGCATTCCCGTGATTGCTTTGCGTACAGATTTGCGTCAGTCTGGCGATGTGAAAGGCTTTAATGCTATGTTATATGCGTCTGCCAATACGGTGATTTTGGCGGAGGCTCAAGATGATATAGACCGGCAAATGGATGATTTGGCTGCCAAGATTGTCAACAGTTTGGAAACAGCGATCGAAAAAGCTTAGGGATAAATTTTGTCAAATCCCTTTATTATTGATACAGAGTTTATCGTTTTCTTACTTTAAGCTCAAGGCAACCCCAGCTCATGGCAAGCCTTTTCAAGGGGATCTTTCAATTTACCAAATCCGTACTGCGAAAATCCGATAAATCCCCCAGGCTAAGGCGAAAACTTCTTGTGGTTTTCCCCCTCCTCCCCCTTCTCCCACTCCTCCCACTCCTCCCCTCCCACTCCTCCCACTCCTCCCACTCCTCCCACTCCTCCCACTCCTCCCACTCCTCCCACTCCTCCCACTCCTCCCCCTCCTCTATCTCACGCGAAGCAACCCTACCAGGGTCATTGGAAAATTCAAGATGCTTGTTGTTGTTCGGAAATGGTATAAACAAGCTAACAAAAAATACGCCAATGCACTGGCCAACAAAGCACTAGCAATGCCAATCCCCATCGCCAAAATAAGCCCGAACGCCAGATTGTTGTTTTCCCTGCTATCTTCCTCTGTTGTAGCAAAATCTGGCAGGGCTGCGATCGCTGCCGGCATCAACCCACCTAGCACCGCAGTTAAAGCAATGGCAACTATCGGAAACAGCAATGGCATTTCATGGTTTCTACTATAACTATATAAGATGGCAACCAAACTGGATCCAGCGATCGCCCCTATGTAGGCATAAAAGGGTAGAATCACGGGCAGAAAAATAAAGCCTACAGCCTGAGATTCCATCCACGCCTTTTGTAGTTTGTATAGCCAAGAAACGCCCGATATCAAAATTAGAATAGCCCCGACAATCGTCCCCACCAACACCCCCACCAGCGAGAAAAGGGATTGGCTATACAGGTAAGCAATGGCTCCTGAGGCTATCAATGGCGCAACAGCAATAAGGAAAAGCAGGTAACTTAGCATCTGGATGATAACCCCTAACTGGAGATTCTATTTGACTTAAACAAAATCATAAAACTTTAACCGAACAAAATAGGATTCGATGTTGTCAAAGGTTTATGTAGGGTGGGCATGGCCCCCTCTACTGGTTTATCTGGTTATTGACGCAAATACTTTCTGGTTTATCTGGTTCCCCGAGACCTGGTAGAATCTGGAGGCAAGGAGCAGTTTGCTACAACTTTGATTATGGCTAATATTGACATTCAGTCTCAAACAGAGAAAGACAATGGCTGGACTTATGAGGTGAAGCTCAACCACCAAGGAAGAGATTATAACTACAGCGTTACCCTCAGCCGTTCCGATTACGAGAAATGGGCAAGCGGTCAGCAATCCCCCAATGAAGTGATTCAAGCCGCTTTTGACTTTTTGCTGGAACGGGAAGGACCGGGTTCGATTATGTCGCAGTTTGACTGTTCGGTGATTCGCCGGTTTTTCCCGGAGGTCGATCGCGAACTACCTAAAAAATTATAAACGCGATCGCTGTCCTTGTAACATCCCAAAAATCTACTCAGCCATTAGCCCGTCTGCGCGGGCTTTATTTTTGGGATCTCAATGGCAGCCAACCTGCTATGGTAACTAGGTGAAACCATAGGACAAAAACAACGCCATCATGGCTAAGAAACATACTCTATACTATACCGTTGCTGAATATGCCAATACGCTTCTGGTGGAAGTGGAGGGTCTTTAAACAGTGCTGGATTCATTAACAATCTCTAATATTCTCTACTTTTTGCTTTAATGCTTTATATGCTCCCCCCCC
>NZ_LNDC01000154.1 GCF_001870905.1 Geitlerinema sp. PCC 9228 | reverse complement strand
GCTTGATTTTGACGGCGGCTAAAGCCGCACGGGTCGCTTTTCATCCCTGCTTTAAAAGGTCAGGGCTTTCAAGCTCCCGATTCATGCGGTAATGCTTGGCTGGGCAAACCAAGACATGAGGCAAGTGTTTTTTTATGGTTTTTGCATCCCTATTTGGTTATATAAATATAAACGAAAAATAAAGACTTGATACTATTTGCATAAAAAAGCTATAGCAATTTCCCCTGCACTTCGTTTTTTTCGCTGCTGGCAACCCACTTGCGATCTTGGTGAAATCTGGAAAATTCCTATTAAAGTGGCTCCCTATAACCCCCCCACGGCAGAAGTGGGGGCATTTTCTGGTTAAAGATTGACCGTAGGAACCAGTGCTTTTTTGCTAAAAACCAACCCATAAAATATCCATTTTTCAATTCTTGTATTCCCTAAATTTAATAGATTCAATTTCAAAAAAATATTGTTCAATCATAAAATTTTCCAGTCTGACTGCAAAACATCAATTGCAGAAAAACAAATTGATTCGCAACCAGATCGCCAGCGATCGCAGAGCCAGGAAAGCCGCCAAGGTGACGGCTTGTAGTTGCGATGGCCGGTTCGGATTATCCGTTTGCTAGAGATTGGCTGCGGTATTTTTATAACATATTACATATACAATAGTAAATACTCGCATTTTTGTAAATAAATGTAAACAACCGGTTAGAAGTAGCCACACCATTGTGTAGGATATGGATATTTGAGAGCATAAAAGATGGCTTTCTTGCCCTGAGCCTGTCGAGGGGCCCGATAAAAAACCAGTCATTGTCCATAGATACTTGGTAGGGGAGAACCAAGAACCCCTACCAAGCGGGACCCTTCCGCCCCGCTAGGCCAGTCATTCTCCCTTTACAAAAAAATTCATTCTCGGCGCAGCGTCTAAGGAGTCAACCTGCATGTTCACATACGTCAAGTCCACCATTCGCCATATTGAACCTGACAATTTGGCCGGTCGTTCTCTCATCCGGGTGGTCTATGTCGTTCTCGAACCTCAGTATCAAAGCGCACTATCCGAAGCCGTACGCTCCATCAACAAAAACCATCCCCACGTGGCAGTGGAAGTTTCCGGCTATCTCATTGAAGAACTTCGCGATAGCGACAACTACGAGGAATTCAAGAACGAAGTTGCCAAAGCCAACATTTTCATCGGTTCTCTGATTTTCATCGAGGACCTAGCCGATAAAGTCGTCGAAGCGGTATCCCCCCATCGGGAGAGCTTGGATGCGGCAGTCGTGTTCCCTTCCATGCCGCAAGTGATGCGCCTCAACAAACTAGGCAGCTTTTCCATGGCGCAGTTGGGGCAAAGCAAAAGCGCGATCGCGCAATTCATGCGCAAGCGCAAAAACCAATCCGGTTCCTCATTCCAAGACGGAATGCTGAAGCTGTTGCAAACCCTGCCCAAAGTCCTAAAATACCTCCCCATGGACAAAGCGCAGGACGCCCGCAACTTCATGCTCAGCTTCCAATATTGGCTGGGAGGGTCGCCAGACAATCTGGAAAACTTCCTGCTAATGCTAGCGGATAAATACGTAAACAAAACCGAGCTACCAGAAAACTATAAATATCAAGAACCCGTTGTTTACCCCGATATGGGCATTTGGCATCCTCTAGCCCCGAAAATGTTTGAGGATGTCAGCGAATATTTACAGTGGCATAACAGTCGCGACGATATTTCCGACGAACTGAAAGACCCCCTAGCCCCCTGCATTGGCTTGGTGTTGCAGCGGACTCACCTAGTAACCGGCGATGACGCCCACTACGTAGCGGTGGTCCAGGAAATCGAAGCCATGGGCGGTCGCGTAATTCCCATTTTTGCCGGTGGATTGGACTTTTCCAAGCCAGTGGATGCCTATTTCTGGAATCCCTATCAGAAAGAAGGCCATCAAAATCCCTTAGTGGACGTGGTCGTATCGCTAACCGGATTCGCCCTAGTAGGCGGTCCGGCGCGGCAAGACCATCCCAAAGCAATTGAGTCCTTGAAACGCCTGGGTCGTCCTTACATGGTGTCGCTGCCTTTGGTGTTCCAAACCACCGAAGAATGGGAAGAAAGCGATTTGGGCTTGCATCCGGTACAGGTAGCGCTGCAAATTGCCATTCCGGAACTCGACGGTGCCATCGAACCGATTATTTTGTCGGGTCGCGATGGTGCCACCGGTCGGGCTATTGCATTGCAAGACCGGGTAGAAGCAGTTGCCCATCGGGCGTTGAAATGGGCCAACCTGCGCAGCAAACCCAAAGTAGATAAGAAAATTGCCATTACCATCTTCAGCTTCCCGCCAGATAAAGGCAACGTCGGTTCGGCGGCGTACCTAGACGTGTTTGCCTCCATTTACGAAGTGATGAAGGCGCTGAAGAACAACGGCTACGATATCGAAAATTTCCCCGAATCGTCGGAAGACTTGATGCAGCAAGTGCTGCACGATTTCACAGCCCAGTACGCCAGTCCCGAACTCAATGTTGCCTATCGCATGCCGGTTCGGGAGTACGAAGCGCTCACCCCCTATTCAGAACGCCTGCACGAAAACTGGGGACCGCCACCAGGAGAACTGAATACCGACGGCGAAAACCTGCTGATCTACGGAAAAGAGTTCGGCAATCTCTTCATCGGCGTGCAACCGACATTTGGCTACGAAGGCGACCCCATGCGGTTGCTGTTTAGCCGTTCTGCCAGTCCCCACCATGGTTTTGCTGCCTACTATACGTTCTTAGAAAAAGTTTGGGGGGCTGATGCGGTGCTGCACTTTGGCACCCACGGTTCGCTGGAGTTCATGCCTGGCAAACAAATGGGCATGTCTGGGTCTTGCTATCCAGACAATCTCATTGGCAACATTCCCAACATCTATTACTACGCAGCCAACAATCCTTCCGAGGCGACCATTGCCAAGCGGCGCAGCTATGCGGAGACAATTTCTTATCTGACGCCACCGGCAGAGAATGCAGGTTTGTACAAAGGCTTGCAAGAGTTGGAAGAACTGATTGGTTCTTATCAAAATCTCAAAGAAAGCGGTCGCCGGATTCAGATTGTGAATACAATTGTGGAAAAATGCCGGTTGGTGAATTTGGAACAGGATGTTCCCCTGCCGGAAAAAGATGCTTCCGAGATGGAAGTGGAAGAATGCGATCGCTTTATTGGCAAAGTCTACAGCAAATTGATGGAGATTTCCTCCCGGTTGCTGCCCTGTGGCTTGCACGTGGTAGGCAAACCACCAACATCGGAAGAAGCCATTGCCACGTTGGTAAGCATTGCCAGCTTGGATCGTGAAGAAGAGGGCATCAAGTCCTTGCCGCGCGCCATTGCAGAAAGCATCAACCGCGACATTGACGACATCTACCGCAACAACAACCTGGGCGTTTTGGAAGATGTGCAGTTGCTGCAAGACATCACCGAAGCGACCCGGCAAGCGGTCACGGCTTTGGTCCGACAGCAAGAAGACGCCGACGGTCGGATTTCCCAGGTCACCAAGCTGAATTTCTTCAACATGCGCAAGCGCAATCCTTGGATGGAAGCGCTCATTGACGCTGGTTTCTGCAATGTGGACCCAGAAGAAACCAAACCCCTGTTTGAATATCTAGAATACTGTCTGGAACAGATTTGTGCGGATAACGAACTGGGTTCGCTGCTGCGGGCGTTGGAAGGAGAGTACATTCTCCCCGGACCTGGTGGCGATCCCATCCGCAATCCCAACGTACTGCCCACCGGCAAGAACATGCACGCCTTGGATCCCCAAGGTATTCCTACTTCTGCCGCTGTGAAGTCGGCAAAAGTGGTCGTAGATGGATTGCTGGACCGCTACCGTGCAGAAAACGACGGTCAGCTACCGGAAACCATCTCCTTCATGCTTTGGGGAACCGACAACATCAAGACCTACGGCGAATCCCTCGCCCAGGTAATGTGGATGATTGGTGTCAAGCCAGTACCCGATTCCTTGGGTCGGATTAACAAGTTGGATTTGATTCCTCTAGAAGAGTTGGGTCGCCCGCGCGTAGACGTGGTGATTAACTGTTCCGGCGTGTTCCGCGATTTGTTTATCAATCAAATGGCGCTGCTGGATCGGGCAGTGAAAATTGCTGCTGAAGCTGACGAACCCGAAGAATGGAACTTCGTGCGCAAGCATGCTCTGCAACAAGCAGAAGAGTTGGGCGTGAATGTGCGCGAGGCGGCAACGCGGGTATTCTCCAATGCTTCCGGTTCCTACGCTGCCAACGTCAACCTAGCGGTGGAAAACAGCAGTTGGGAAGACGAGTCGGAGTTGCAGGAAATGTATCTCAAGCGCAAGTCGTTTGCGTTTGACTCCGACAATCCGGGCATGATGAAGGAAAACCGCGAGTTGTTTGAATCGAGCTTGAAAACGGCGGATGCGACCTTCCAAAACCTGGATTCTTCGGAAATCAGCTTGACGGATGTTTCCCACTATTTCGATTCCGATCCGACGAAGGTGGTTTCTTCGCTGCGCGGTGGCAAGCAACCGTCGGCTTACATGGCGGATACCACCACAGCCAACGCACAAGTGCGTACCCTATCGGAAACGGTGCGTTTGGATACCCGTACCAAGTTGCTGAATCCTAAGTGGTATGAGGGGATGCTATCTCACGGTTACGAAGGTGTTCGGGAGCTTTCCAAGCGCCTGGTGAATACCATGGGTTGGTCTGCAACTGGCAATGCTGTGGATAACTGGGTGTACGAAGAAGCCAACGAGACCTTCATTAAAGACGAACAGATGCGGGAGCGTTTGATGAATATGAATCCCAATTCGTTCCGCCGCATGGTGACGACGTTGTTGGAAGCCAACGGTCGCGGCTACTGGGATACCAGCGAGTCGAATTTGGAAATGTTGCGGGAGCTGTACCAAGAGGTAGAAGATAAGATCGAAGGTATCGAGTAAGTTGCTTTCGAGCGTAATTTGATATAGCTCTCACTAGGGAAAGGTTGGGAAGGACAGATTTCCTCCTTTCCCTATTTTTTTGATGATTTTTTGGGCAAAAATTGCGATCGCTCCCTTCGGTAAGTTGAGGGCAAGTTTTTCCTGAATCCGTATCATACAGAACTTGCCGTTTGATTGCTATAGTTCGATCGGGGGATAGCTTGGCTTTCCCAATTGCTCCCAGCGTTCCGAAAAGCGATCGCTTTTTTGTATTTATATAAAAGAGCGATCGCTTCATACCAAATCCGTACTGCGAAGACCCGATAATCCCCCAGGCTAAGGCGAAAACTTCTTGTGGTTTTCCCCTCCTCCCCCTCCTCCCCCTCCTCCCACTCCTCCCACTCCTCCCACTCCTCCCACTCCTCCCACTCCTCCCACTCCTCTATCTCAAATGTGATTTATACACA
>NZ_LNDC01000153.1 GCF_001870905.1 Geitlerinema sp. PCC 9228 | reverse complement strand
CGTAGCCCGCTAAGAGGCTAAGACTGGACTAACCGAACACAATTAACACAGATGTCAATTAATGTTCAGTGATTTGGTTAGTCCAGCGTTCAAAATTAAGGATACTATAGGAGATGGGACGGCACCCTGGTTTTTATAGCAAGATTCGCGCCTAGCGCCTTGTAGAATTTGGGCCGGGTGCTCCCTTTTTACTAGCTTAACTTCATATATCTTGGCGTGGGTTTTGTCGTTTTTATTGGTATTGGAAAGGCAAGCTTAATTTTGAGTGCTTTGACGGGGACAACGGATTTATTTTCCCATATTCCGGTGCTGGCAGAGGAGGTTTTGTCAGCTCTGGCGGTGACTGCTGGTGGATATTATTTGGATGCTACGGTGGGTGCTGGCGGTCATACGCGCTTAATTTTACAAGCGGTGCCGGATGTACGGGTTTTGGGTGTGGATCGAGATGCGCAAGCGATCGCGCAGGCTAAGGAAAATTTAGCGGAATTTGGCGATCGCGTGGAATTTTGGCGGGGAAATTTTGCGGATTTGCCGGTAAATCCCCCATTTGATGGTATTTTATTGGATTTGGGGGTTAGTTCGCCCCAATTGGACCTTCCCGAACGGGGATTTAGCTTTCGCCACCAAGCACCTTTGGACATGCGAATGGATACAACGCAAAAGCTGACGGCTGCCGAGGTGGTGAACCATTGGGACCAAAAACAGCTGGCGGATTTATTTTTCCACTATGGCGAAGAACGCTATTCCCGACGAATTGCCCGTAAAATTGTCCAATCCCGTCCTTTTGAAACCACGACCGACCTCGCAGATGCGATCGCTGCGGCTGTGCCACCCAAGTATCGATATGGTAGGATTCACTCAGCGACCCGTGTTTTTCAAGCTTTGCGGATTGCGGTAAACGAAGAACTATCTTCGCTGGAGAGATTTCTCGGTTTGGCTGAGAATTTGTTAAAACCGGAAGGTAGACTAGCCGCCATTAGCTTCCACAGCTTGGAAGACCGTATCGTCAAACATCACCTGCGCCAATCTCCCAGTTGGCAAGTTTTGACCAAAAAACCCATCGAACCCACAGCTAGCGAAAAATCGCGCAATCCGCGATCGCGTTCTGCCAAATTGCGATTGGCAGCCAAATGCTAACTTGGATGGGGAAACAACGGTGGTGGCGTTGGTAGGCTAGCTTACCAGAACCCTGGGTGGTGTTTGGGGGAAATTATGTTTTCCTGATACAGGATTTTCCGGTTAGGGAACGTTAAACACAGCATCTACAGCGGATAGCCAATCCCATAAGGTCTGCTCTAGCTACCCAAACCTCGAACTCGATTTCGGTAGTTTCTCTAGCTATGGTAGGCTCCTGCCCATCCATCGAGGTGCTACCATCTCCCATGGTCACGAGAATCAGTATATATCAAGAGCCGACGGCATGAGTCGCGATCGAAAAAATAAACTGAAACTGCTAATCGTCGATGACGAAACCTATAACCTAGACTTGCTGTACCGGACTTTCCGGCGCGAATTTCGCGTGTACAAAGCGGAAAGTGCCATTGCGGCTTTGCAGGTTCTGGATGAGGAAGGAGAAATGGGAGTCATTATCTCCGACCAACGCATGCCAGAAATGAACGGTACGGAGTTCCTCAGCAAGACGGTAGAACGGTTTCCCGACACGATTCGCATCCTACTTACCGGGTATACGGATGTGGAAGATTTGGTGGAGGCGATTAACTCCGGTCAAGTCTTCAAATACATCACCAAACCCTGGAATCCAGAAGAACTAAAATCCATTGTGCAGCAAGCTGCCGAGACCTACCAGGTGCTCAAACAAAGAACCAATACCTTGCGCCGTGCGTTGCGGCGGGAGTCGGTTTTTAATCAGGTGATGAGTGCCATTCGCGAGTCTCTCGATTACAGCAGCATGCTGCAAACGATTGTGGAAACTTTGGGACAAAATTTTCAGGTGAATCGCTGTTCCTTACACCCGGTAGAAGGCGATCGCTTGATGAATTCCCATTTTACCTACGATGCCACCGACCCCCCAACCACCTCGACAGAAACCACCGAGCCGGAAAATTCTGAAAATAGCAACGATGGGGAATCGAGCCATCCAGCCACCGACCCGGCAACCATGGGGGAAACGGAGGCAGGAAACACCTCTACAGCTACGGCTGTTTCGCCGGACAATCCTTTCATTCAAAAGGTATTGGAAACCCGGCAAACCCAACAAGGGGTGGCGGAGAATGGTGGCGAAAATAGTACCTATTTGGTGGTTCCCCTCACCTACCAGCAGCAGTTGCTGGCGGTTTTGTCATTAGAGCAAAGCCACGAACGCAGCAGTTGGGAAGACGAAGACGTTCAGTTTATCGAAAGCGTTGCCGACCAAGCGGCTCTTGCCATCTACCAAGCCAAACTCTACCAACAAACCCAAGAACAAGCGCAGCAAATGCGCTCCGAGTTGGAAGTAGCGCGTCAGATTCAGAACAACTTGCTGCGGCAGAGCTGGCCGGATTTTGAAGACGTTCAGGTTCAGGCTTGTTGCTATCCAGCGCGCGAGGTGGGTGGTGATTTCTTTGAAGTGTACGTACACGCGCAAGAGGATATTTGGGTGGCGGTAGGGGATGTTTCCGGCAAAGGGGTTCCCGCTGCTTTGTTTATGGCAAGTGCGATTTCAGTGATGCGGCGCGAACTTTCCCAGGAGACTTCTCCTGACCCAGAAACGGTGATGAGAAGCCTTAATGTGGGACTGGCAGATTATTTAATTAGCAATAACTGCTTTATCACCATGGTCTTGGCGCGCTACCGACCCTCAACCGGAGAGCTTGCATATGCCAACGCCGGACACATCTACCCTCTGGTATGGTCCCATCAAACGCTGCTGCAACAGCACGAACAACAAGAATCCATTGCTGTAGAACCTCAATATTTGAAGGCGCGCGGCATTCCTTTGGGGATTTTGCCAGAGTGGAAAGGGAAAGGTGGAAGCCAACAGTTGCACTCTGGCGATGTGTTCCTGCTCACGAGCGACGGGCTAACAGAAGCTACAATTACCAGTGATGGCCATTCCCACCCTTCTGAAGAAGGAAAAATGTTACAGCAGTCGGGACTTTGGGAATTGCTCATCGAGTCGCCGAAGGCTTTGAATTTAGAAGAGTTATTGCCTAAAGTGCGCGATCGCACTGCCTATCAAGAAGATGACCAAACTATTTTGTCTTTGGAAATCCTGTAGTCTGTCACCGATTCCCAAATAGAAGTTGGGGATTTGAGGGGGACGATCCCGACCACGCCAGCAGTGATGAAACTTTCCAGACTCGAACCGGTTGCGGACTTCCAGATGCTGCCCCAGTCTGGACGATTCCCAAGCTCAGAACCCACAGGTGTGGGGAAAAGCCAAGACAGGTTGGTGGAATGGGTTGAGGGGACCAAAACTCTTAACGGAGAATTATCTTCCATGTATGTACCAGTTGTAGGCAAATATAGCAACCCTTTCATACAAACCAAGCCCAGTTGGGCCAAAGGTGGGATAAAAGAAGGAAAATCTCTCAAGGCACATTCGGATATTGGCATATTTTCCGTTGGAGAAACCAGCAGTTCCAGCGACCCCCAAACTCACAATGTTGTCATTGGCATCGATCGCCGAAAGCACTATTCTGGTATCGGGGTTCAGTCCAGCCGATTTTCCTCGTTTGTGGCTCATCCGATCCTACTCTTTGAGATGGACCAAAAGATGGTGAAACGTCCTTGCTTCTCTTGCCGGCCACTTCATCTCTTGCAACCCTCTAAAAGGGAAACCCGGAGAGTCGATAGCGATTCCGCAAGCCGGCGTAGCGGCGACACAGCCAGACGGGTTTCGGTGTCAGAGTTGAAAGTGCAACAAATTCGCCGCTATGTAGGATTCATTGTGGCTGAAGCCGCATGAGTTCGCTTGTCCTCCCTGCTCCCAATAGGCGGGGTTTCCAAGCTCACAGGAGGTTTACATGAGAACCGAGCTGCAAGTACCCAGCGATATTCGCTTTGTGACCGTAGTCGAAAACTGGCTTTTGGGTTGTTTGGAGCTAGAGCTGGGCGATAAAGTGGACTGGCAGCGGCAGTCCAACCGGTTGCGCTTGGTGTTGGCAGAAGCCTACTCCAACGTAGTGCGACATGCCCATAAAGGCCAGCCCAATTTGCCGGTGTTGATTCGGCTGGAAGTCAAACAAAGAGATTTGGCGTTGGAAATTTGGGACCAAGGTCAAGGGTACGATATCGATACCTATACAGCCCCCGATCCGGAAGATCTCCAAGATGGCGGGTATGGCTGGTTGATTATGAATCGCTTGATGGACCGAGTAGAGTACCGACTACAAATTGATGGTGGCAAAAATTGCCTAAAGATGGAAGCTAGTTTGCCGGAAATTAACTCTTAAAGGTAACTAGCAACCAAAACCAAATATATAAAATTTCTAATTTTGCTATCTTCCAGCGCATTTTTCTAGGGAGAGAAATATGGGAATTGATTGCGATCGCGGCACCAAAAACACCGCGTTCTTATTATCGGTTTGCTGATTTTAGAATGTTTTTGATGGCAAACTATATCTTGATATCAAATTTTTTTTGGATCCAACAATTTTCCGCCCTTTCCCAACAACGGCAAAAACAATAGCTGCTGCAATAAGTTAGACTGGCACAAATCCGAGGACCCAAAGCAACTGCGATCGCATCCCACGTCGGGAAAAATAGGGGGCAAACGCGGTGAACTCCACACACCATGCCTATTTGCTCCCTTCCCGACCTCCTACGTAGCTAGTCAACCATTTGCGACATGAAACCTCGAACTTCTCCTTTTCGCCGCCTCCTCAATGCCATGGAACCATGGGTATTTCTCCCGGCGGCGGCTGTAGTTATCGGTTTTGTCTTCTATGGTGCTTTCTTCACCAAAGCCGCGAAAAGCAACTTTCAAACCCTACAGTCATCTATTGTAGAAAACTTCGGTTGGTTCTACATTCTCACCGCCACCATTTTGCTAGTCTTTATCGTTTGGCTGCTGTTTTCGCGCTTCGGCAGCATTCGGTTGGGCGGTCCCGATGCACGTCCCGAATTTGGCTATCTGAGCTGGTTTAGTATGCTCGTTAGTGCTGGCATGGGGATTGGCATTGTTTTTTTTGGGGCTGCCGAACCGGTACTGCATTTTTTAACCCCCCCAACTGGTGAAGAACTGGAAACCGCCGCTGGCATTCGAGAATCCATGCGGTTTACCTTCTACCACTGGGGATTCCATCCGTGGGCCATTTATTCCGCTCTGGCACTGCCGTTAGCGTACTTTCACGGAAAATACCTCGATACGTTTAGAAGCCCTGTCGCTTTAGCGCAGGGAGGAAAAACGGACGGCGACTTTAGTCGCCTATA
>NZ_LNDC01000152.1 GCF_001870905.1 Geitlerinema sp. PCC 9228 | reverse complement strand
CTATCGGCTCTTGGTCTAGCCACTACTACGGGAACCTGGCTGTTCCCAAGCCCCGTCGCTTTAGCGCGGGGTCAGTGACAAGATTTTAGCGAAATATCTTCGGGGCTACCTGATTGTCTAGACCGTCTGGCTAGTATAATCCAAGTAGCGGCTTGACTTCGGATACTTAATTTTTTCTGAAGGCAACCATTTTGGATCGTTCCTTTCCCAATCTATCTTAGGATGGGAACCCATTTGTTGAGTTTCTGGGGCTGGCAAGGAAGATACCCTTTCTTGTCCTACCTTGACATGGAGTCCGAAACAGCAAGCAACGTGGACTTAGAGACAATTTTTCAAACCCGAAACCCAATTATTGGCGTGGTTCATCTGCTTCCCTTGCCCACCTCACCCCGGTGGGGAGGCAATTTGAAAGCCGTTATCGAACGCGCCGAGCGCGAAGCGGCTGCCCTCGCTTCTGGTGGCGTTGATGGTATTATCGTGGAAAACTTTTTTGATGCACCGTTTGCCAAAAATACCGTCGATCCAGCCGTAGTCAGCGCCATGAGTCTGATTGTAGACCGGCTGCAAAATTTGGTAACCCTTCCCATTGGCGTGAATGTGCTGCGCAACGATGCCCGCAGTGCCCTGGCGATCGCTTCCTGCGTGCAAGCTCCCTTTATCCGCGTTAACGTTTTAACGGGTGCCATGGCCACCGACCAGGGGGTCATTGAAGGATGCGCCTACGACCTGTTGCGCTATCGCCGGGAACTCGGTAGCGAGGTAAAAATTTTGGCGGATGTGTTGGTCAAACACGCGCGTCCTCTCGGAGCGACCAATTTAACCACTGCCGTCCAAGATACGATCGAGCGGGGTCTGGCTGATGGCATCATTCTCTCGGGATGGTCTACGGGAAACCCACCCAGTTGCGAAGATCTGGAACTTGCCAGTACGGCGGCGAACCAAACGCCTGTTTTCATCGGCAGTGGTGCCAATTGGGAAAATATTACTTCTCTGTTCGGTGCTGCTAATGGCGTAATTGTATCTAGTTCCCTCAAACGCCATGGCAAACGGGACGAACCCATTGACCCAATTCGCGTCAGTCAGTTTGTTGAAGCTGCCCGGCAGGGATTGTCATCGCAGGTGCCTTCGGCACAAGTTTCTTCGATGAAGTTGCCCTCGCAAAGCTAATCCCACAGCCGGTTTGATAAGTGATGTCGTTTTTGGAGCGAACCATGAGGCGCAAACGTCCTACCCCTTGGATTCATCGTTGGTCCCGCCCGTTCATTGGCGCGATCGCTGTTTTGGGAGCTGTGGAAACTGCCTGGCTGACGGCTATCAAGCAAATGGGCCAGGTGGCTGCTATTTGCCCCACCAGCGGTTGCAACGAAGTCCTCAACAGCGACTACGCCTATGCCTTTGGCATCCCCTTAACCCTATTTGGCTTTGCTGCTTATTTCAGCATGGGCGTTTTGGCCTTGGGTCCGCTCGCTATTCGTGCCAAAACCGATGCTTCTCTGCGCGGGGAGTTGGAAGATTGGACTTGGTTGGGGTTGTTTGTTGGCGGTACGGCGATGGCTTGCTTCAGTGGCTACCTCATGTACTTGCTGGCGTTTGAGTTCCAGGATTTTTGCCCCTACTGCATTGCTTCTGCTGTCTTTTCCTTTAGCATCTTTGGCTTGACCATCAAAGGGCACGAGTGGCCGGATGTGGGGCAGCTTTTCTTTACTGGAGCGGTGGTCGGCCTGATCGTTGTGGTGGGGGCTGTGGGCATTCATGCCAATGTCAATACCACCACTGCCGGTACGGCCGGCAATACGACGACCAACACCAATGCTGGTCCTGCCATTACCACCACGTCGGGAGAATCGGAAATGGCTTTGGCACGTCACCTCCAACAAATCGATGCCAAAATGTACGGTGCCTACTGGTGTCCCCACTGTCACGAACAAAAACAACTGTTTGGTAAGGAAGCGATGCAGCTGGTGGATTACGTAGAGTGCGATCCCCAAGGGGCCAACGCCCGACCCCAACTTTGCAACCAAGCCAATATTCGTAGCTTTCCCAGTTGGAAAATTAACGGTCAGCTGGTACGAGGGGTGCAATCGTTAGAAAGCCTGGCGGAACGATCGGGATACGAGGGGCCTGAGAATTTCAAACATGAATTTCCTTATTAGGGCGAATTTCTCTAAAGTCCTGCTAGAAATCAAATTTCACAGTTTTTCCTTACAAAAGAGTTTTGGAGAATTAAACGCGATCGCGCTATGCTAAAAACCACCGCAAAAAATCGCCGCCAAGATGGCGGGCTCGAACAAGTATGGCGATTTTGCATATTGGCCAGTTGCCAGCCCAATAGGAAATCGGAGCTAGAAACGGGCAGCTGATACTCATACCAAATCCGATGTATGTAGATCCACAAAAACGCTTGTGCTGAGCCTGCCGAAGCATAGGGGTAGTGCCCTCCCAGGCAAGGGGCAACCACACTGGAATGGCCCCTATAAAATAATTGTGGTTTGCCCATGTTGGATTTGGTATCAGGTGGCGAGGCGTGCTTTTGTTTACAAAAATTTCAGTAAATATACGGATATTTCCGATCGAAGAATTGACTAAAGTAGAGGAAAACTAGAACTTCAAGGGAATTTGGGCTTTCTCCCCAAAGTTCGATCTTCGATCTACTCGTCGATAAACGTTGTAGAAAGGACGTTGTGAGGAAAAATAGGAAAAATCGCTCCCAGGATGGGGCGATCGCCACCGCCTCGGTTGTAACCTGGCACCGCAGGATTTCTATGCTAGCAAAGGTTCGTAACTGGTTATTTCAACAGCGTCGCGTTTTGACAGCAGCCGTGGGGGTCGCTGCTGGGGTGAGCCTTTTGCGTTTGAGCGGTATGCTACAACCTTGGGAATGGGCGGCTTGGGACCAAATGTTTCGCTGGCGGCAGGCAGCAAATACCGACGATCGCATTTTAATTGTGGGCATTGGGGAGGAGGAAATCCAACAAGGAAACTGGCCCGTCGGCGATCGTGTGATGGCAGAGTTGCTGCGCAAAATTGACGCCCACAACCCGCGCGCCATTGGGTTGGACGTTTACCGCAGCCGACCGCGCCCTCCCGGCCACGAAGAACTGTTGCAAGCGTTTGCAGACATTCCCAATTTGGTAGGAATTGAAAAAATTGGTAACAGCAGCGAAGAGACGGTAACCCCGCCGGAATTTTTGGACGAACGCGATCGCGTGGGGTTTAACAATGTTGTCTTCGACCGAGACGGCAAAATCCGCCGCTCCCTATTTTACTGGCATATGAAGGGGGAAAGCCATACCAGTTTTGCTTTGAAATTGGCTTTGATGTACCTACGAACGGAGGGCATTACCCCCAAAGGCTCCCACCCCGAGGGATATCTCCAATTAGGCGATCGCGTTTTTCCCAGGTTCCAAAGCCGCGATGGCGGTTACGTCAATGCCGACGATGGTGGCTACCAGGTTTTGGTCAACTTCCGCGGTCCGGCGGGGATGTTTCCCACGGTATCCATGAACGACGTTCTCCAGGGCAAGGTGCCATCGGAGAAATTCCGCGATCGCATTGTGCTGATTGGTTCTGTGGCCCCTAGCCTCAAGGATTTATTTCAAACCCCTTACAGCGAAAGTTTGCTCAACAGTCCCCAACGCATTCCAGGGGTGGAACGGCACGCCAATTTTATCAGCCAAATCATCAGTGCAGTCCTCGACGACCGACCAATCATCAAAGTTTGGCCCAACTCAGTAGAGTACCTGTGGATTGTCCTTTGGTCCTCGATCGGGGCAGGGTTGGCTTGGCGGTTGCGATCGCCGGCTTGGTCGCTGGTGGGGGTGCTGGTCAGTGGCGGCGTGTTGTTAGCGACATGTTATTTCTTGTTTTTACCGGGTTGGTGGATTCCCCTGATACCACCGGCTTTGGCACTTACGGTTTCGGCGGTGGCCATCACTGGCTACATTGCCCATTTGGAAGAAGAATTAAAACAGTCTAAAGAATTTCTGCACAGCGTCATTGACACCATTCCCGACCCCATTTATGTGAAAAACAAGCAACACCGTTGGGTGGTTCTCAACGAAGCCTACAGCGAATTTTTAGGCTATCCCACCGCAGCACTCATCGACCGTTCGGAATACGATTTTTTTGCTCCTGCTGATGCCGACCGACTACATCAAGAAGACGAATTGGTATTTCAATCCGGAGAAGACCGGGAAAACGAAGAAAAGTTTACTGATGCCACAGGAAGTACCCGCTTTATTGCCACCAAGCGATCGCTGCACCGAGATGCGGCGGGCAACGTGTTCTTGGTGGGGGTGATTCGCGATATTACCGAACGCAAGCAAATGGAAGAAGAACTCAAACGTACGGCGGCGGAGTTGACTCGTTCCAACGAAGAGTTGCAGCGATCGCAAAGTCGCCTGCGCCACCAAGCTTACCACGACGATCTTACGGGGCTGCCCAATCGGGTGCTGTTCCACGAACGGTTGGATCAAGCCATCCAGTGGGCGGATACCAGCGAGGAAATTGTTGCTTTGTTGTACATTGATTTGGATGGTTTTAAAGAGGTAAACGACAATCAAGGACATGCCGTGGGGAATTTGTTGTTACAAGCTGTTGCCAAGCGTCTGGTTCGCTGTTTGCGCAGCAGCGATACGGTAGCGCGTTTGGGGGGTGATGAATTTACTGCTATTTTGCCGGGGATTCGGGAAGCTGCTAATGCCGAACGGGTGGCGCAAAAAATTCAAGCGACGATATCGGAACCTTTCGAATTAGAAGGGCACAAAATTCAAGTTACTCCCAGCATTGGGATTAGCATTTATCCCTTACACAGCCGCGATCGCGAAACCCTCATCGACCAGGCGGACGATTCCATGTATGCTGCTAAAAAACAGGGGAAAAATTGCTACAAACTAGCACAACCCAGTGCTGGCTAAGGCTATAGCGTACAGATGCGCTCCTGCGATCGATTATTTACAAATCTATACATTTTGTGGACACTTACGTAGAAATACGGATAATATAAAGAGGAAACGATTTTCAAGTTCGTAGCTTTTTGCCAGGAGAGGAAGTACCTCATGAACACTTGGAATCAGGTTGCTGTCTTAGTTAATGCATTAGCAATTAGCTTAGCCATAGTAGCTCCTGCTACTGCAGCAACCCCTGCCAACCATTTTCTCCTCTCCACCGCCCTGGCAAACCAACCATTGGAATCAAGCACGACCGTTTCCGAATACGAACCACCAGATCATGGTGGTCCCGAAGAAACCGGCGATGCTGGTACTCATTAAACAGTAGGATGGCGGCGGCAGGAGAAGGAAATTTCCGAGTCAGAAGTCCACAAACATTGGTTTTGGATGGAAATATGCTTTTGCCATGTTGCACGAGGGTGAGGAAAGTCCTCTCTGTAGTGAGCACCACGACTTTCTTCCCGGAAGCAAGCACTCTGTAAAACCAACATAGCTACATCCAGCAAGTTTTGCGTCTCTCCCCAAGCACGCAATTTGGGCATGGTGTCGCTACGGGCAAAGTGAATATTTTGGCCGGGAATTAGGTTTTGAAAAAATTGCGTCGGTTCTAGCTTGGTAAATTCTTGCTGCCAAGTTTTTATTTGTTCCATACCGGCGGTGAGACGTTCGCGATCGCGCACCAAGCCAGCACTTTGCCACACCAAACGGGGAATTTCCTGTCGCAGTTTGGCGATGGTTTCCCACTGTGACGACGGAATTTCCAACTGGGAAACTTTTGCTTCTGTGGCAACGATCGCCATGGGTGGCATAGCACCTGGTGGTGGCACGTCGACGCGGGCCAGTTCGGCCCCATACACAATACATTCTAACAAAGAATTGCTGGCCAAGCGATTGGCCCCGTGAATGCCAGTACTGGTGGTTTCTCCCACCGCATATAACCCCGGCATGGAGGTGCGGGCACCGCGGTCGGTGGCAATGCCCCCCATCCAGTAATGGGCTGCCGGCGCTACGGGAATGGGGTCGTTAAAAACATCGATCCCCCACTGTCGGCAAACTTGGATGATATTGGGAAAGCGATGGCGAATGCGCTCCGGGGGGATGGGGCGCATATCCAACCAGACATTGGCGGTGGCAGGGTCTAGACCCAAACGCTGGAAATGCCAAAAAATGGCACGGCTGACCACATCCCGGGGGGCGAGTTCTCCGTCGGGATGGTAGTCAAAGGCAAAACGATGCCCTTGGTTGTCTACCAAATGAGCCCCTTCGCCGCGCACGGCTTCGCTGATGAGAAAGTGGGGTGCCCCTGGTTTGGTCAATGCTGTGGGATGGAACTGCACAAATTCCAAATCCCGCAACATGGCACCGGCATGCCAAGCGATCGCTACGCCATCGCCTGTGCTGACGGAAGGATTGGTGGTGCGAGCAAATACCTGACCGCCGCCGCCAGTGGCGAGAACTACCACAGGTGCCGACAGCCACAGAAGTTGATTTTCATAAAAAATGGAAATTCCCTGACAGCAGTGCTGTTGGGGGTGCAGCCACAAACGATGCGCCAGGGCAGGGGCAATAATTTGGATATTTTCTCGTTCCCGCACGCGCTGGGCAAGGGTGCTGGTGACGGCACGCCCTGTGGTGTCGGAAGCGTGGAGAACGCGGCGGCGAGAGTGGGCAGCTTCTAGGGTGAGGGCAAATCCCTGGTTTTGCCGGTCGAAGCCTACCCCCAAATCGGCGAGGTGTTGCACGCATTCAGGGGCTTTTTGTACCAGAAAATCAACCGCTGCGCGATCGCACAAGCCAGCACCGGCTTTGAGGGTATCTTCCAAGTGAATTTGGGGGGAATCGTCGGGGGCAATGGCGGCGGCAATGCCTCCCTGTGCCCAGTCGCTCGCTGACAGGGGCAGATGTTCTTTGGCGATGATGGCTACTTGCAGGTGTTGGGGCAAGCACAGGGCAGCATACAAACCAGCAGCACCAGCGCCAACCACGAGAACGTCAAATTGGGGCACTTCTTCGGCGGCAAAAATATTGGGCGAACGGTTCTCGGTAGATTCCATAAAAGGGCAAATGAACGAAGGCTGGTGGTAGGCAAGATTTTCTAGCTAAAAAAATCTCCCTTTGCGAAATTATGTTTCGATAGATTGGCTGCCTATCTTAACATTATTTCACAAAAGGGAGTTGTTCTAGCGAATGTTGGTTGTTAATCACCGATTGCCCAACTAGTAGTGACCGTTGTTAATGCGTGCGCCACCTTGGGTTAGCTCGGTTTGCATTTCTGTAACGATAAACTGGTCTAGGTAGGATTGTATAAATTCTTTTTGTTTTTCCGTAAGACCGGGGATATCCAGAACGTCTTCTACTTCTTCGTAGGGGGCATTTTTAACAATTTTAGAAGCAATTGTGGGATACATTCCCGGCAGATCTCGGAAAGCGCGCACGTTGGTATTGTTTAGGTCGATTTTATACCCCATTTCTTGCAGCTTGTCGCTGACTTGATTGCGATACTGGACTTCTACGCCCAGCACTGGCTGCAAGAAGGTGCGATCGCTTAATGTGCCTGCCCGAGCTTGACCGGTCATACCCAGCCATCCCAAGCAGCTAACAACCAAAAGTACGACCGAAAGCAGGCGCACTGCTACATTCATCAAAACCATTCCTCCCTTGGAACTATTCAACCTGTAGACGGGGTTTGTTTTCTAGAATACCATTTTGAGCAGATTTTCTGTTGAGAAAATATACTGGATTTTTGGGAATGCTCCGTGGCTTTTGCCGGAAATATTTGGCTGGAGTTCACTTTATTGACGGGATTGGGTTTGTTGTTGGATAAACGAGTGCAGTTGGTCAAATGTGGTGGTGTAGGTGGCAATAGGGGTTTCGTAGCCTTTTAAATTGACGGTATGCGGCTGAAATAGAACACTATCTGGGCACCACTGTTGAAAAGAGCTGTAGGTGGTTTCGCCAATAGCAACATCCTGTTTGATTTCTTTGGTGGCTGACTCCAGACGAAAAGCTGCGTTCACCGTATCTCCCAGGGCGGTATAATCGGGGCGATCGCCGGTTCCCGTATTCCCTACCATAGCATACCCCGTATTTAATCCAGCCCCAATGCGCATGGGGAAAGGCACGGGATATTGCTGGCTGAGTTTTTGGCTCACTTCGTGCAGGGCGTCAATGGCGGCGAAAATGCGCGCAATTTCCTGCTGGCGCACCCCTTCGCTGGTGTGAAACCATACCGCCATGACTGCATCGCCAATGTATTTATCCACCCAACTGCCGTGTTCCCGCAGGATATTACCGCACTGGCGAAACCAACTGCCAATCATCTCCGAAAGTACTTTTTCATCCATGTTGCGGGTCATCACCGTAAACCCGCGGATGTCAATTACCATAACAGAAATGAGGCGGCGCACGTGCAATGTGGCCGTCAAATCTTCGACTTCTGATTCTTCCAGTTCCTCGCTATGGGGTTGGGCTGGGTGGTAGAACTCTAACTCTGTTTGACCAAACACTAAGCGATCGCCGCTTTGCAGGGCAACCGGAATGCTAACCCGACGACCGTTGACAAAAGAACCATTGCGACTTCCCAAATCGATCAGGAATAATTCTCCATTATCCATATATTGCAAAATCGCATGATGTCTGGACATCCAACGGTCGGGGATAACCAGATCGTTGTCTTTACTGCGACCAACGGTCCAGCAATTGCCCTCATCTAAGGGCAAATAGCTTTTACCAGACTTGCCGCGCCTGACGAGATAAGGATGGATGGGTGGCACTGTTACCGCATCCCTCACTGGCAAAACTTCCAAATCTATTACTAAGCATAGCTTCTCCCAACCGTAGCCAGAGAATTATTGCCGGATAAATTCTGCCATATTCCATATCCTTCCGGATGTTTAGGCAGCAGATGCCCCCAACCAAAATAAAAAGTCTACCAGAATTGTACTCAAAACGGCACCACTGAAAGCCCACCAACGAGCTTGGCGAATTCGTAATGGGAACAACCCCGTAGCTAGCAATATAGCAGCTAGCAAGCCAGCACAGCTAATTCCCCAAGGGGTCTGTACCAAGGCTACCGCTTCTTGCAAAATCGGCAAGGCTTGTTCCGGGTCTACCTGCATCACGCGACGCCAGTAGGGAATTAACCCTACAGCATAAAAATACAAATCGGTGATAGCGGTTCCCAGTAAAGAACCCAAATAAAACCAATTTCCCACTTGCCAGCGTCCCCGATACAAGCACCAAATGGCAAAGGGCAAACCAATGGCTTCGACGGGCAAATGCACGTAGGGTTCCGCGCGCAGCCATCCCCAATAAATGGAACCAGCCAACCAGCTCCAGCTAAACCCTAACAACAAGTCTCCCCACAAAGCCATTTTGGGTTGAGACAGTAACCGCATCCCCAGCCATACCCAGATGCCAGTTATTGCCAGACTCGCCAAGGGCAACTCCCGCACCATGGGGGCTTGTATGAATACCGGTACGCAAACTAAGAACACTGCCCCAAAAAAGGCTTGCCATTTCAACGCTATTTGGGGAGGAAAGATTTTCTTCGCGGAGGTTGTAGATTTGGGAACTGCTTTTTCCAGCAGGGATATATGGGTGTTTAGCATTGTGCTTGGTTTTTGGTCAAACAAAGTTATTGTTAAGATTTATTTACTTAATTTCATTTTCCTTAAGATACCACAATCTTATCCCCCCTGGGGGGATATTGGTTGAAATTTTAGCTTTCTTTAAGGGAAAGTGGCAATTTTGGGAGCTACCGAGCGTACCGAGGTACCGAGCTTGGGAGATATACATTTACTTTGGTTTGGGGAAGATTGGTGGGTGGGAATTTTTGATGTTGGGGGACGATCGACAGTAAGATGCGATCGCTTATTACTTTACCTTCAGGTGGCGAATGGCAAGAAACAACGGAACAGAATAAATACAGGAACAGGGCAACTACGGAAACAGAGCAAATACAGGAACAGGATAAATACAAAAACAGGGCAACCACGGGGGGTTGCCCCTACTATAAAATTGTGGTTTTTTTTCGGATTTCATTTCCCAAGCTCCCAGGCTCCCAGGCTCGGTACGCTCCCAGGCTCGGTACGCTTCCACGCTCGGTACGCTCCCAAGCTGAAATTCCTGCTCCCGTGCTATAAAGTGGTACAAACGAGAGGAGACGAAGGAACAACAAATAATGGCAAAATGGCGATCGCTAAGCCGTACTGCAGGGTGGCGTTGGCTTGGTTTGGGGAGTTTGGGATTTAGTCTGCCGTTTTTGGTAACTCAAGCTGCCGCCACCACCGAGGCAACCGATGCCACCGCTTCCATGAATTGGTTTCAAGCGGCTGTATTGGGGATGGTGCAGGGCTTGACAGAATTTATCCCCATTAGCAGTACCGCTCATTTAAAAGTGGTTCCCGTTGCTTTGGGATGGGGCGACCCGGGGGTATCGTTTACCGCTGTGATTCAATTAGGAAGTATTGCGGCAGTGTTGTGGTATTTCTGGAAAGATTTATCGACGTTGACCAAGGGTAGCTTTCGAGCCATTCAACAGAGAGATTATCAGGCACAGGAGTTTCGGATTGCGGTGGGAATTGCTGTGGGTACCATTCCCATTGTGATTTTGGGGTTGCTTTTAAAGTCAGGAATTGTTATTGATTATGAAAATTCCCCTTTACGGAGCTTGACTGCGATCGCATTGGCTTCTATTTTTATGTCCCTGTTTATGGCGATCGCGGAAGTAGGTAGCGCCCACAAACGCGGGTTCGATACCCTAGGAAGAAACGATGGCATTTGGACTGGCGTGGCGCAATCGTTGGCTTTGATTCCCGGCGTATCCCGTTCCGGGGCAACCATCACCGCCGGTTTGTATTTGGGATTGCAGCGAGCCACCGCAGCGCGGTTTTCCTTTTTGTTGGGGATTCCAGCGATTACCTTGGCAGGATTGGTAGAACTGCCGGAAATTTTTAAAACTTCTACCTCGAACGTTGGACCCGTGGCGATGTTGGTAGGATTGATTTCGGCGGTAATATTTTCGTATTTAGCGATCGCGTGGTTGATTCGCTACTTGCAAACCCAGAATACTTGGGTGTTTGTGTGGTATCGCCTGATTTTTGGCGTGGCGATTTTGCTAGCGATTTGGGCAAAACTGCCTTGGACCGCAAATGCATAGCATATTTTGCTTTTATTGTCAAGAAAACGAGCGTAAAATAAAGACCAAACATGAACGTAAAGCCAGCGAAAATTAGCAAAGTTCTACCGGATTCCATCGCCGCCGAAATGGGGTTCGAGGCGGGAGACGCCATTGCCAAGATTAACGGCGAAGCACCCCGAGATTTGATTGACTATCAATTTTTGTGTGCCGACGAATACTTGGAACTGGAAGTCGTTGACCAAAACAGCGATCGCCACTATCTTGAAATTGAAAAAGAAGTCGATGAAGATTTGGGCTTAGAATTTGAAACCGCCCTCTTCGATGGTTTAATGCAGTGCAACAACGCCTGCCCTTTTTGCTTCATCGACCAACAACCGCCAGGCAAGCGGGAAACCCTCTACCTGAAAGACGACGATTATCGCCTCAGTTTTCTTTACGGTTCCTATCTCACCCTCACCAATTTATTGCCGCAAGAATGGGAACGAATTGCCCGGTTGCGTTTGTCGCCGCTGTATGTTTCCGTTCACGCCACCGAACCGGAAGTACGCAGCCGCCTGTTAAAAAATCCTCGTGCTGGTAGAATTTTAGAACAACTCCAGTGGTTTCGCGATCGCCGCTTGCAAATTCACGCTCAAGTGGTAGTTTGCCCGGGCATCAACGACGGCGAACATTTAGAACGCACCCTGCGAGATTTGGCACAGTTTGGTGGTGGCGACATTCCAGCAGTGGCATCGGTAGCCGTAGTTCCGGTGGGATTGACGCGATTTCGCCCCAGCGAAGACGAACTGGTACCGGTAAAACCCGCCAAAGCACAGGAAGTGGTGGGGCAAGTGCAGAAGTTACAAAGCGAGTTTCTGGCAGATCCAGAAATCAATTCTCGTTTTGCGTGGCTGGCTGACGAATGGTTTTTAATTGCCGGGGAAGATTTGCCCCCCGAATCTCACTACGAAGACTATCCCCAATTGGGCAATGGAGTTGGTTCCATTCGTTTGTTCTTATCAGAATTTGAAACAGCCGCCCAGAATTTACCCACGCGAGTAGAAACGCCACGACGGTTGAGTTGGGTGGTGGGCAATGCTGTGGAAAAAGCATTTCAACCCATTTGCCAGCGTCTCAATCAAGTAGAAGGATTGACGGTGGAGATGGTGGCGTTGCCCAGTTGGTATTGGGGAATTGATATTGCGGTGACGGGATTGCTGACGGGGCAAGATTTGTTGCGTGGTTTGTCAGGGAAGGATTTGGGAGATGCGATTTTGTTGCCTTCCCTGTTGCTGAAAAATGACGATACGGTGTTTTTGGATGATATGACGGTGTTGGAGGTGGCTTGCGAGTTGAAGACGCATATTTTACCGGTTAGTGGTATTGAAGATTTGTTGCATCAGTGCGTAGCGTTTTCTGGCAAGGAAATTTTGGAAGTTTCAGGGTAAATTCTAACGAAATATCCTCCTGGTTTGCCAGTAAAAGCTGAGGAGTTGGCTGATGGGATGGTATCTACGTTTGAAGGCAGTTTTATTATGATACGCCTTTTACAAGAACCAAGTCAGTTGAGCCAGCAGTTAACCAATACCGAAATTATATTGAATTGCTATTTGTGGTTTCTAGCGATCGCGATGATACCAGGAACCATTGTTTCTAGTCGCGATCGCGCAGGGAGTTTTGTTTAAGTCCCAATAGCAGGAGGAATAAGAATGTGTGATTCTCTGGTGGCTCTACCCGATGTTACAAAAACAGGAGAGCTGATTTTTGGCAAAAATAGCGACCGTCCAGCAGGAGAAATACAAGAGGCAATTGTCATTCCTGCTCAAACCTATACCGCTCAAGCCTCTGTTGAGTGTACCTACATCACCATTCCTCAAGTGGAACAAACCCTCGCCGTCATTATTTCCCAACCGAAGTGGATGTGGGGCGCAGAAATGGGGGCTAACGAATGCGGAGTGGTCATTGGCAATGAAGCAGTGTGGACCATCGAACCGACTCGCAGCACGGGGTTACTGGGCATGGATTTAGTGCGTTTGGGTTTGGAAAGAGGTACCAGCGCCAGGAAAGCCTTACAGGTGATTGTTGAGTTGTTGTCCCAATACGGACAAGGAGGCAACTGTGCCGAACACTTTTCCATGAACTACCATAACTCTTTTTTGATTGCGGATCGAAAAGAAGCCTGGGTTTTAGAAACCGCCGGTCAGTATTGGGTTGCCGAACAAGTCACTAGCGGAACCCGGTCGATCTCTAATCAGCTTAGTATCAGAAATGCTGGTACAATCCGCCACCCTGAAGTGGTTGAATTCGCAATTAATCAGGGATGGTGTCAGAGCGAACAAGACTTTGACTTTGCCCAAATCTTTAGCAGCAGTTTCGTCAGCGACGTACCATCTCCTCATTCCAGAGAAGGTAGAGTCAGGCAACTTTGTCAGTTCAATCAAGGCAAGTTTTCTGTAGAGACAGCCCAGTCTATTTTAAGGGATCATCACGGTGGGGTTTGTATGCACGGAGCGTTTGTGACAGCAGGCAGTCAAATTTCTTCCTTATCGGAACAAGGAGACCAGCACTGGTTTATCCAGCAACCCCACCCGTGTCAACACGATTACCAACCCGTCTCTTTGTCTCAACATGGTTCCCATGCTTCAAGTTTACTCCCAAGCTAACGATCGAGCGTTAATTCTCTTTATTAATATCCAATCAAGTACTGCGTCAATCTAATACCATTTCTGAAAAACAACGAGTCTGGAATTTCTCAATTGCCCTGGTAGGGGCGCTCACGCGTTGCGCCCCTACAAAAATGCCTCTATTATCTCTTGCATATTATCAAGGAAATGGTATTAGGCGTAGTGAGGCTTTATCTCAATCGCAAATGTTTTGCCTGGCTTTATTAAGCTATTTCCACATATGGGATCGCTATTTCAACGATGGATCGAACGGTTGCTGCCTTACAATTTTCGATTTCCAACAGAAGGAAAGAATAATGACGCAGCACTGACAGCTAAAATAGCTGAAGTGAAAAACGCGATCGCTGGAAACCAGATTCCCTCATGGGCATAGACAGAAAAACCAAAAATGATGCTTCCTACAGTCACAATGATATCAAGGAAATTACGCCAGAGAATATAAGCAATCAATAAACTGACAAGAATACCCAAGGAAATCCAAAGCCATGAAGCCACCGGTGGTAAGGACCAGTCAAACACATGAATTAAAGCATATCCTCGCCATGATTTGGGAAAAAGATCGAAACTGAGATGAACGGCATTGGTGACACAAAAACCAATGGTAAAGCCTCGTATTAATTGAATTTGAGTTAAAGTAGTGATGCTAGCTAATAGCATGGGAATAATTGCACCATGAGTCAAAAAGGCACGATGATGCAATAACCACTCTGGAAAGTGTCGATCGATATCAGCAAATTTAATGCCAATTTTGGCACCAATCACTAATCCGATTAATGTTAATAAGTAGTACATTTTTCCTTGAGGGCGCGATCGCTGCTGAGCCTAGCGAATCTAAAGTTTTATCCTATCATCAAACAATGGCATGATTCATGAGATTAATTGCCTAATTGAGCGCCACGATCGATCGAGGTGCCATCATCGACACTGGCAAATTCTAAACCTGGTATTTCTTCGGTATGGGGATCGGGTGGGTGATATTAGCCGCGACGTTGCATCATGTCACCCCGATTGACACCAGCAGCAATAATTTTGACCAAAATTTCTCCTTTACTGGGTTGGGGAGAAACAATTTCTTTAATTTTCAAAACGTCTGGTTTCCCGTAGGCTTCTAGGAAAACTGCTTTCAGGGTTTCTTTGATTGTTGCTTTAACTCATTTGGTAATTTTGCTTCCGGCAAACGTGCCAACCGCGCGATCGAATCTTCGATTCGCTGCCAGAGGCGATCGCGCCATGGATTTTTAGAAATCCCCTTGTAATAACTTGAACGATTGATGGAACAACAATATCTAATGAATTGTCATTTGTTCTGAGTTCACTTCAATCATTAGCTCATCCCCATCATTTAAATCCTCAAGGGGGAAGGTAATAATTTCAAGAATATCAGGAGACTGAAAATGTTCGGGTTTGGTTTCAGGGTGAGGATAGTAGATCAAGCCGTTTAATCGATGATTGGAATCGGTCACAATTCGGCAATCAAAAAACGAAAAGTCTTCGGCAGGATTTTCAGGGGACCATTTCACTTGTCGAAAGGTACACTTGGGATTTTTGATTTTATATTGGTATGGAGCAATTGAAAGATTGATCGTCCCTACATAGTAGCCATCCAGATTCAGTCCTCTTTCATGAAACAATGGTTTTTGCAATTCCAGTGTCCCTTTTGGGAAGCGAGGATCGCCGGATTTTCCTGAAGCAACGCCATATCCTTGTTTAACCTTGCCTTTGACTTGAATCCAATTAACCATCATTATACAATTAGCTTAATTCCAACGCTGACCGTGATTCCACCAAGGTCGTCTAATACCATTTCTGAAAAACAACGATTGTCTGGAATTTCTCAATTGCCCTGGTAGGGGCGCTTCGCGAAGCGCCCCTACTCATGCGTTGCGCCCCTACCAAAATGCCTCTATTATCTCTTGCATATTATTAAGGAAATGGTATAAATCAATATAGCAATTCCGACAGTGGTGAGGTACAGCATATGCTTATTATAAGACAATTTAAGGCTTAATTTTGTACTTCATGATTCTAAAACTGCTATAAACCCTTCTATTCCAATCAACGAATATGTCTAACTATCAACCTCCTGTTGCAGAATTGCTGAACTATGGCGACTGTTGCTATCCTAAAGACTGACTCAATAACGCTTTCAGAAAAACGGAAGTCTTAAATTTGAAAATTTAATTGAGCTCCGTTGTGGCGCGATCGCGCAATTGAATCAAACTGCTAGGAAAACCTAGATCTGATTCCAGTTTTTGCCATTCAACTTGCCCTAAATTTGAAAAATAACTTAATTTAACTTTTTGAAACATTATTTGATTGAATTTATTTAAGCCTTATCCCCCTATTTTAGTAAATTACTTGCTCGATTTTTCATCATTATCACAATTTATTAAACCTTCTAACTGTTTATCTTTCCAATTTTGCATAGTTTAAATTTTGTCTTACTTCTATATGTAAACAATTAATTTTACATACAAACAAAGCAATTAATTGATTCAAACATACTCAAAAATTAAAGCTATTTAGAGAAAATTTTATATATTTGAAACATAAAGTCATGTATTAATAAACAACTATTGTTATATATAGTAAAATTTTGGACACAACAGAATTTTGTAATCATTTTGATATTGGTGTTCGGTCTTTGTCAATAATATGGTCGCATTTATCATCTCCCATCATTTATCCCCATACCCATCATCCCCTGCGACGCTTGGGAAGCTGCCACCACATGATAACCCCCGTTATAACCAACGTTAGCAATCCCAACGCATTCAGAAACGGATAAATGCTGGTTAGGTCGATGCTGCCGAACTTGCCGCGATGCAAATCCAGCAGCCAAAGCCAGTCGCCGCTTTTGCCGTTGAGAATCGCCCACTGATAGGCAGACCCTGTAATCAGCGTCAACAGCAAGGGCAACATCATAATTGGGGCTAGGGTGGAATGGAGGCGTCGCAGGCGTGCTTTGTTGATGGTGGGCATGGGAAATACCTTTCTATCGCTAACTTCGGCAGGTTTCGTCGAGTCGTGGTTCAAATTTACGCAAACGGAGGGCGTTGGTAACCACGGAAACCGAACTAAACGCCATGGCACCGCCGGCAATCATGGGATTGAGCAACCATCCGAAAATGGGATAGAACAATCCGGCGGCAATGGGAATGCTGGCCGTATTGTAAACGAAAGCGAAAAAGAGATTTTGGCGAATATTTTTCATGGTAGCGCGACTGAGTTGAATGGCGGTGACGATGCCGTGCAGGTCGTCGGAAATTAGGGTGATGTCGCTAGCGGAAATGGCAATGTCGGTGCCGGTGCCAATGGCAATGCCAATGTCGGCTTGTGCCAAGGCGGGAGCGTCGTTGATGCCATCGCCAACCATGGCTACTAGCTTGCGGCGGTGGTTGCGTTTGTTTTTGGGAACTTCGGCTTGCAGCGATCGCACAATTTCGGCTTTTTGGTCGGGGCGAACTTCCGCAAATACCCGGTCAATACCTACCTCACGCGCGATCGCATGAGCTGTATGTTGGTTGTCTCCCGTCAGCATCGCCACTTCAATCCCCATCCGCTGCAACGCTGCTACAACGGTGGCAGCCGTGGGTTTCACCGCATCCGCGATCGCTAGCAACCCTTCCAGACGACCGTCAATAGCAATCCAAACCGTGGTTTTGGCATCCTCTTCCGCTTTTTCCGCATATTCCGCCAAAGGTTGGGTATCGATTTCTAACTCCCGCATCCAAGCTGCCGTGCCAATTTGCACCCAACGACCGTCTACTCTGCCTTGCACGCCGCTACCTGCGATCGCTTCAAAACCATCTTCCACAGAACCCAACAGGCTCACTTCCTGGGATTTGGCATATTCCACGATCGCTTCCGCAATGGGATGTTCGGAACTTTTTTCCAAAGTTGCCGCCAACTGCAAAATTTTCAATTCGTCGCCGCTTGCCCCGTCAACGGTTACGTAATTGGTCACCGAAGGTTTGCCCGCTGTCAGGGTTCCGGTTTTATCCAGCACAATGGTTTGCAAGTGGTGGGCAATTTCCAGACTATCTGCCCCTTTAATTAAAATGCCGTTTTCCGCACCTTTGCCGGTTCCCACCATCACCGAAGTTGGCGTTGCCAGACCCAGCGAACAGGGGCACGCAATAATCAAAACGCTCACCGTCGCCACCAGGGCAAACGTCAAATTGCCACTGGCAAAGAACCACACCACAAACGTTAGCAAAGCGATCGCCATAACCGTGGGCACAAACCAAGCCGTCACGCGATCGACCAACTTTTGAATGGGAGCTTTGCTGCCCTGAGCTTCTTGCACCAACTGTACAATTTGGGATAAAACCGTATCTTTGCCCACCCGCGATGCTTTGGCTTGAAAGCTGCCAGTTTTGTTAATGGTTGCGCCAATCACCTCATCGCCAGCTTTTTTGGTCGCCGGAATCGGTTCTCCCGTCACCATGGATTCGTCTACCGTCGAAGAACCTTGGGTTACTTCCCCATCTACCGGAATTTTTTCCCCAGGTCGCACCAAAAATATATCCCCCACTTGCACCTGAGAAATGGGAATATCTTGTTCTCGACCGTCGCGAATCACCCTTGCCGTCTTGGCTTGCAATCCCATTAACTTGCGAATCGCCTCAGAAGTTTGCCCCCTGGCACGATGTTCCAGCCACCTGCCCAGCAACACCAGGGTAATCACCACCGCTGCCGCTTCGTAGTACACTTGGGTAGATAGATCCTGCGATTCAAAGAAACCACTAAAGAACGTGGGAAACAGCGAATACAAATACGCCGCTCCCGTGCCCAAAGCCACCAGCGTGTTCATATCCGCCGTAGCGTGTTTGGCAGCTTTCCAGGCACCGATATAAAAACCGCTACCGCACCAAAAGACCACCGGCGTTGTCAGTAGCAATTGCAACCAGGCATTGTGCCACCAAGGGGCAATAAAAGGTATATCGATCCCGGTCATGGCTGGTAGGGAACCCACCACCAAGATAAAACTGATAACGCCGCCAACAATGACTTTTTTCTGGAGAAGGCGTTGCTGGCGTTTTTCGGCGCGATTTTGGCTGTCGTCTTCCGTTTCCGCATCTAGGGAAACGGGTTCGGCACCGTATCCCGCTTCTTTGACTGCTGCTTGAATTTGTTCGCTATCGGCTTGGGTGCCGTCGTATTCCACCGTCGCTTGCGAAAGGGCAAAATTAACATTGCACGATCGCACGCCCTCGACACCGCTGATGGCTTTCTCCACTCGGTTGGCACAGGCAGCACAACTCATGCCCGATAGTTGAAATTGTTGGTTTTGGATTTGACTCTGGTTTTTTGCCTTGGTTCTGGCTTTGACCATGCTAGAACCCCTCCTGGAAACAATGAATTGAGAATTGGTTCTAGCGTAAAGTCTCCACCTTACTGGAGATTCAAGCAGGTTTCACAAAACTTTACAGCAAAACGGTTGACAAATTTACAATTTTTTCTTTTGTTTTCCTGACAATTCATTTTCTCTATGTTGGAACTGCGCGAACTCACCGATACCTCCCATGCCGATTGGGAAGCCGTGTTGCAAATTTACGAGACTGCTTTCCCGGCAGACGAACGTTTCAGTAGCGAACGGATGCGAAAACGGGTCCAAAATCGCCAAGACCGTCTGTTTGTGGGATATTTAGATGAAAAAGTGGTATTTATGGCGCTAACTTCGCCTTTATCGGGAACGGAGTTTGTGCTGCTGGGATATTTGGCAACCCATCAAGATTTTCGCGGTCGGGGCATTGGCAGTCAATTTTTGCGTCAAATTGTGGCAACTATACACCAGCAGTCTCGGCGGTATTTGCTGTTGGAAGTGGAAACCCCAGATGCGGGCAATGATGTGTTGAAATCTCCTTTATCGCCGACAGAACGCCAGCAACGCCAACGACGCATTCAATTTTACCGGCGTTTGGGGGCTGTGGAACTGGCGGGGGTGAGATATTTTGTGCCCGGTTTGTCGGGAGGGGAACCTACGGAGATGAAGTTGATGGTGTTGCCGAAATATCACCAAAATGCGATCGCGGGGGAAAAGGCACGCTATCTGGTGACGCGATTGTTCGTGCATGGCTACCGGCAATCCAAACGCGATCGGCTTTATCAAATTATGATGGATAGCATCGGCAATACTGTGGATTTAATTTGATGGATGACCTATGATTGCCATCAACCTCGACCCCCAATTAAAACTCACCGATGAAATATTCGCGCAAATCTGCCGCTGCAATCCGAACTTACGGTTGGAACGCAGTGCCCAGGGAGAATTGATTGCCATGCCTCCCACAGGCAGCGAAAGCGGTCGTCAAAGTTTGGGATTGAGTGCCCAGCTTTGGGTTTGGAACCAGCAAACGAATTTAGGTGTGGCTTTCGATTCTTCTACTGGTTTCAAGCTTTCCAACGGTGCCATTCGTTCCCCGGATGCTGCTTGGGTGAAAAAAGAACGCTGGCAAAGTCTTTCTCCAGAACAAAAACGCAAGTTTGCTCCCATTTGCCCGGATTTTGTTATTGAGTTACGTTCTCCGACGGATGAGTTAGAAACGCTCCAGCAAAAATTGCAGGAATATATCGATAATGGTACGCAGTTGGGTTGGTTGGTCGAACCCGAATCTCGCCAAGTTTGGATTTATCGCTGTCAAGGAAAAGTTGAAATATGCGATCGCCCTGACAAGCTCTCCGGCGAACCCATACTATCTAATTTTGAAATGGATTTGCAACTGGTTTGGCAAGATTGAAATGCCGTTTGTAATTAAAAAAAAGCGATCGATGGTTACCCTACAACTACAACAACTCGACATTCCCCCCGGTCAAAGATTGTGGCTGCGAGATATTGACTGGCAAGCCTTGGAAGCCATTTTAAAAGAACTGGGCGAACATCGCGCTGCCCGCATTGCCTACTATCAAAACACTTTAGAAATCAGGATACCGCTGCCCAAACGCGAGCGAGAAAAATCTCTCATTAGCGATGCCATCAAAATTTTATTAGAAGAATTGGAAATCGATTGCGAGTGTTTGGGTTCGACCACATTCAAAAATCCCGAACGAGGCTATGGCATCGAACCGGATGAGTGCTTTTATATGGCCAACCATCAGCTTGTGGTGGGCAAAGACCGTCTCGATCCAGCGATCGATCCACCACCCGACCTTGCTTTAGAAGTCGATGTCACTTCCAAAACGCAAATCGATGCCTATCTGGGATTGGGGGTTCCGGAGTTGTGGATTTATGAAAGTAGTGCGTTGAACATTTATGTTTTGCACTCGGAGCAATACCAACCAAGTTCCACAAGCCCTACTTTTTCCGAACTTCCCGTTCCTACCCTCATTGCCGAACTCCTCAACCAAAGCCGAACAACGGGCAGAAGCCCTGCTTTACGCGCTTTTCGCAAACGAATCCAAGCAACAATCTAATTTTGCAGCGAATTTGTATTTTTTAAGAAATTTCGCCACTAGATCGCTTTGACTTTCCAACGATATAACAGCCAGCGGAAATTTGTTGGAATGGTGAGTGCCAACCTCCCAACAACCAATTAGTCGGAGAATCAATTTTGTACGGAACCCCCGTTTCTTCCATTTCTAGTTCCCTTTTTCTAATCCTGTATTGTTTCTATCCAACTGGCTAGAACTTGCCACAACAAATTACCGCTTCGCTTTACTTGGATAAATCATTTTCACAAATGGTCAAATCTTGCCACCTTTCAGGCTTGACGTTGTTATTTTGCAACCACAGACATCCCTGCTGCATCAGTTCGTCTCCTGTTTTCCATTTTGTCAACAATTTCACCGTATTGTCCCTGCTAGCAGAAGCAATGGTATTGCCATCTCGACTGAAGGCTACGTGTGTGACCGTATCTTCGTGCCCGAGAGTCTGCAGAAGTTCCCCCTGGCGATTCCACAATTTCACCGTATCGTCATCGCTAGCAGAAGCAATGGTGTTGCCATCTGGACTGAAGGCTACG
>NZ_LNDC01000151.1 GCF_001870905.1 Geitlerinema sp. PCC 9228 | reverse complement strand
GCGCAAAGGTGGCACCGTAACGCCGTTTGGTTATCGAGCCGGGGATCAAGTGCGCGTCACAACTAAGGGGCAAGTGTTTTTTGGGTGGGTTGGCGGTTTCACCGATACGGAGAAGACGAAGAAAGTCAGCGTTTACGATGCAAACTGGAAGCGGATGGGTCAGTTCGGGCTAAAACAAACCCACTTAATTAGGAGGTCGAACAAATTATGCACGGCGTAAATGGGGCTAAAGCCCCCACGAGGCGCTTTTCCTCCCCGCGCTAAAGCGACGGGGATTCCAAGCTACCGAAAGTTTTACTTGAAAAAATGCTTAAAAAATAGGGGCGTTTCGCGGCGTTGACAGCTAGCGCCCCTACCTAAGGGCGATAATGGGATTAGCTTGCTGGTTGGATTTCCAGAAATTCTTTAACGTTTCTTAAGTAAGTATCTTTATCCTCCAGCATGGGAAAATGGGCGGTTCTGGGCATTACTAGGTGATACACTTTTTCGCTAAAAGAAGCAGCATGTGCTCCCATTTTGGCGGGAATAATTTTATCGTATTCTCCCGAAACTAGTAACGTGGGAATGCTAATTTTGGAAAACTCATCCGGCATGATTTCGGCAGCTTTTTTGCTGACGGATGTATAAATGGTACCGATGGTGGCTTCTTCATCCGCCATGAGATAATCTTCTAAAAATGCCTGACTGATGTGGCGCGGTAGGGGGCGGTGTAAAAACCGCGATATAAACAAGCGATCGACCTGGGGAATTTTCCGTAGCCATTGGGGTCGGAATTTGGCAACCAAGGTACCGGCTTTGTGAAAGACGGTAAAGGCTTTTTCGTCGTATGCAAAAATACCGCTGCAGGTGAGAATGGCTTTGCGAACCCGTTCCCGGTAGCGGTTAAGAAATAGCGTGGCAATGGAAGCTCCCATGGAGTGGGCGTTGATGTAAACTTCCTCTAGATTCAGGTTTTCCAGCAAGATGGCGAGGTCGTCGGCATAGGTTTCCAGTTCGTAGTCGAGATGGTTTTCCTGGGGCAAGCGCGATCGCCCAAATCCGCGCAAATCGTACAGCAAGCAGTGGAACCAAGGGGAAAGAGCCTCTGCCGTATTCTGCCAGTAGCGGGTAGACCCACCCCAACCGTGCAGGAAAACCATGACGGGTTTCTCCGTCGATGCCGACGATTCTCGAATCCATTCGTAGTAGTGGTCTACGCCGCGAATGTTGGTGTAAGACATGGTGCCTACAATCAATCCATCGAGGTTAAAGATAGAACCAACAAACCGAAGATAAAAGGATGAAGCCAACCAGAGATACTTCATCCTTGTCTATACTTGCTTGCTAGCTAGATAGTTTTGCCTCAAGCCGATTCGGGTTTGGGTAAAGAAGAAGGATGCAAAAGCAGTTCCGAGGTGGAGCGTTGTTCCACCATTTCCCGCGTAATGACACAACGGCTGACATCTTTGCGCGAAGGCAACTCGTACATCACATCTAGCATCAGCTCTTCCACAATGCCTCGCAAAGCCCGAGCACCAGTTTTGCGGCGGTAGGCTTCCTGCGCGATCGCGCGAATGGCATCGGGTTTGAACTCTAACTGCACGTTATCCATTTTTAGCAGCTTCTCGTACTGCTTCACCAGGGCATTGCGTGGTTGGGTCAAAATCGAAACCAGAGCATCCACATCGAGAGGTTCCACAGAACCCACAATGGGAATCCGACCGATAAATTCGGGAACCATACCGTATTTCACCAAATCTTCCGGTTCCACTTGTTTGAGCAAATCGGCCGTACGTTTTTCTCGGGCTTGCCCTTCTCCCGATTGTACGAAGCCCATGGATTTGCGACCCTGGCGCTGTTCGATTGTTTTTTCCAAGCCCACAAAGGCACCGCCACAAATAAACAAGATATTGCTGGTATCGATTTGGATACAATCTTGATAGGGATGCTTGCGACCCCCTTGGGGAGGTACGTTGGCTACCGTACCTTCCAGCATTTTCAACAACGCCTGCTGTACGCCTTCTCCGGAGACATCGCGAGTAATAGAGGGATTTTCGCTCTTGCGCGCAATCTTATCGATTTCGTCGATATAAACGATGCCCCGTTGCGCTTCTTCCACGTCGAAATCCGCCCCCTGAAGCAAACGCAGTAAGATGTTTTCCACATCTTCGCCCACGTATCCTGCCTCAGTGAGGGTGGTGGCATCGGCCAGGGCAAACGGCACATCCAGCATTCTTGCTAGGGTTTGTGCCAGCATGGTCTTGCCACAGCCGGTGGGGCCTACCAGGAGAATATTCGACTTGTGCAATTCTACGGTATCTTCCGGCGATACCTTCCCTTTCGCTTTGGCGTTGGCAAAGTTCAGGCGTTTGTAATGGTTGTAAACAGCAACGGACAGAATTTTCTTCGCCTCGTGCTGCCCAATAACGTACTCATCTAGATATTTTTTTATCTCTTGGGGTTTGGGAATCTGGTTCAGAGAAAGCGGCGATCGCGCCTGCCGTTGTTGTTCTGTCGGTTCCGAATTTTGGGCAGGCGGCGGTGCCGTCGCAGAAGATGAGTCAAATAATTCTTCATCTAAAATTTCGTTGCACAAGTCAACACATTCATCGCAAATGTAGACTCCCGGACCAGCAATCAACTTGCGAACCTGCTCCTGAGACTTGCCACAGAAGGAACATTTCAGATGGGAGTCGTACTTAGACATAAGCTGCCTCTTCTTAGATTGCAGAGATGGTCTGGTTCACAGAATCAAACAAACGATTGTAGCCGGGACTAGCGATGGGTAATGACTTGGTCGATCAAACCATACTCGCGAGATTCTTCCGGCGACATAAAGAAATCGCGCTCGGTATCGATTTCAATTTTTTCGAGCGGTTGCCCGGTATGGTACGACAGCAGTTCGTTGAGCGTCCGCTTCAGGTATAAAATTTCCCGCGCTTGAATTTCAATATCGACTGCTTGCCCTTGCGCGCCACCAAGGGGTTGGTGGATCATAATCCGGGAACTCGGTAAAGACATGCGTTTTTGCGGGGCACCACCAGCGAGCAGAAACGCCCCCATACTTGCTGCCAAACCATAGCAAATGGTAACCACATCGGGTTGAATTTGCTGCATGGTATCGTAAATGGCCATCCCAGCGGAAACCGAACCTCCGGGAGAGTTGATATACAGCTGAATATCTTTTTCTGGGTCTTCAGCTTCCAAATAGAGCAACTGAGCCACGATGGAATCAGCCACCGTATCGTCCACTTGCGAACCTAAAAAGACAATCCGCTCCCGCAATAGCCGCGAATAAATATCAAAGGCGCGCTCGCCCATACCAGATTGCTCCACCACCATGGGAATAACGGTATTGGCTTGAGGGGAGCTGGCATGGGTAGAGGAAACATCGGTTGGGTTCTCGCTGGTAGGGAAAAAACCAGAGTATTGAGATCTAAGCATGTATTTGTTACGAAAATGGCTACGGATTTTGCAAGTACTTCGTGACAGGTGCGCCTTCTGGGGACGCTGGGGATTTGACGTATATATAAAGGCCTTTGGTACTATTATGCCCCACAAGCAAGGGGAAATAGGAAAAAATTTGCAAAACTGAACCAACTCAGCGTGTTACAACCATGGAAAGCCTTCCCAAACCATGGACATTCCCAGCGGCAAGCCGCCATCAATAGCGGTGCTTCCCCACAGGGCACTACCCAGATAGTTGTGGGTACTATTATGCCACATCAAAACAATTCTCGGGAAACCCCTGGCAAGGCTGTTTTAGGGATTCCCGAGATGCTAGCGGGCGCAGTGGCAGGCCGCCCCCGGAGAAGCTGAATTTTCGGTTCTGGAGGCAGGTATTAAGATTCGCTGGTTTCCGATTCTTTGGTGGTTGCTTCTACGTCTATATCCGTGGGTTGTGCTTCTTCCTGGGGGTCTTCCTGCTGGTTTTCTTCCTCCTGCTGGCTGAAGGTTCCTTCAGGAACGTATTCTACTTGGCTGTGCTCTTTCAGCCATTCCATCGCTTTGTTCGTTTGCATGTTCTCCTCTACGTAATTGCGTAGAGCGTCCGGATCGAGCTGTTCGTCCGGGAGTTGTTGCTTGAGCCTTTCAATTTCTTGTTCTATCTCATTTTCGTCTAGCTCTAGGGATTCCCGCTTGGCAATTTCCTGCAAAGCCAGGCTTTGTTTGACTTCTTGGATGGCTTCCGGGCGCATTTCTTCCTTTAATTTGGGAATGGAATCGCGATCGAGCACCTGGGAAATATCAATGCCGTACTGTTCCAACTGCATCATGGACTGACGCAACAGTACGTTCACTTGCCGCTCGATTAGGGTATTGGGCAAGTCCACTTCTACCTGTTCCAGCAATTTGGACACTAAAGCTTGTTCTAGGTTGTTGTCGGTTTGTTGCTGCGCCTCTTTTTGATATTGTTCTTCGAGAGATTGCCGCAGCTCGTCTATGGTCTCGAACTCGCTGATTTCCTTGGCAAGGTCGTCGTTGAGTTCGGGTAGTTCTTTTTCTTTGAGTTCTTTGAGGGTAATGTGGAAGGTGGTGGTTTCCCCGGCTAAATTTTCCGCGCCGTAATCTTCGGGAAAGGTGATGGTGGTTTCTTTGCTTTCCCCGGGGGTCATACCTACGACAGCTTCAATGATTTCTGGTAGCAGCCGACCTTCGCTCAGTTCCAGCTGAAAGTTTTCGGCACTGCCACCGGGAATTTCTTCGCCGGTTTCCCCGGTTTCGGTTTGAAAGTAGCCTGTGTAATCTACAATGGCGACATCGCCGTGTTGGGCGGGACGGCCTTCTACGGGAACCAAGGTAGCTGCTTCGGCGCGTTTTTCTTCGATGGTGTCTTCCACGCGCTGCGGGTCGTATTCCACCTGTTCCACTTGTACGTGGAGGCCTTGGTATTGCTTGAGCTCGACTTCCGGCTGCACGTCAGCCGCTACGGAAAAGCTCAGGGGTTCTCCTGGTTTGTAGGCAGCTATTAAATCTTCGTAGGAAGAGCGCAGTTGAAATTCGCCAATCCTGGGGATGGATTCTACCGATTCTTCTTGGGCGGCTTCTTTTAAAGCTTTGTCGATGAGTTCTTCCAGGGCAGCAGCTCGAATGCGATTGGGTCCGAGTTGTTGGATTAAAATTTGACGTGGTACCTTCCCTTTGCGAAACCCAGGAATATTCGCAGAACGCTTCAGTTGGTTAACCGTGTCCTCGTACACCTGCTTGGACATTTCTGGGGGAACTTCAATTTCTAAGCCGATTTGGCTGCCTGGCAGTTTTTCCTGGGTAACTTTCATAAGCTTTGGCTACTAGCTCCTACACGAAATCTCTGTATCTTGGCTGTTTCTTGGTTGACGCTATCCGACCGAAAGCGTCGGGTCGGTCGGTGTCTGTAGGGGTGGGAATCGATGGTCCGTTCTGGCAACTGCGCGGTGGGCAGGTCGCTTCTGGTCGGTCCTGGCAGACACGGTTTTTGGGGAGGTTCCACAGAACCGGGATGGGCAACCGCTATGTTGGCGATTGGCCGTTTTTTAGGCTACCAGAAAAGCGATCGCTTCTGCGATTTCCGAAGTCGATCCCATGGCAACGCTGTCCCGACGCCCATGCCAGGATCTAACGGACATCCATGTTTGACGCCTGTCTGTACCACCATTGGGGGCGGTGAGAGGAAATGAGGGCAGGTCTAGCCTCAAGGGCGATCGCTGCCGGTCTTTAGCGTGGCACTCCATTGGGGAAAAATTCAACCCCGCGCAGCGTACCGTTATTTTATCATAACTACCTCCTGGCGTTTGGAAACTACCTGTTTTGACTGGATTACGCTCGGCCCCCTCTCCTAAAGAAAGAACCCAGTTCTTGGCAGAATTTCCCAAAACCGGTAAACTTGCCCTACAGATGGCCGGTGGTACCGGCGTACAAAGTTGGTCAAAATCCGCTACTATGGTTAAAATTACGGCAGACAGAAAAACGCCTGGGGAAATTTTCCTGGCTGCACGAACCCAAAAAAACCAAAAGCATCTATAAGTAAATTGTTTTCACTATTTATTGAGAGGGGAACCATTGCCGTTACCATAAACTCATCGGATCTTTTTCCTATTGCTGGAAAATATCCAAACTTTTATCCCTATCCCCTCAGTTCACTAATTTTATAAAAATTCACTATTTTGCTTTTATTGACAGTCTTGCAGGAGGAGTTGATTTGCCAGAATCTTATAACGTAGCTATTTTGGGAGCCACCGGTGCCGTTGGCACGGAGTTGCTAGCGATTTTAGAAAATTGCGAGATGCCAGTAGCCAACCTCAAGCTGCTGGCATCTGAGCGTTCGGCCGGTCGCTCTTTGATGTTTTGCGGGGAAAAACTCTACGTGGAAGCGGTGGCGGAACATTCCTTTCAAAATGTCGATTTGGTGCTGGCTTCGGCAGGCAGTTCCCAAGCCAAATATTGGGCCCCCAAAGCGGTAGAAGCTGGTGCTGTGGTGGTGGATAATTCCAGTGCCTTCCGCATGGACCCCCAGGTGCCCTTGGTGGTGCCGGAGGTCAATCCCCAAGCGGCGGACAAGCATCAGGGTATCGTTGCCAACCCCAATTGCACCACCATTTTGATGGCCGTGGCGGTGTATCCCTTGCATCAGGTGCAGGCAGTGCAGCGATTGGTGGCGGCTACCTACCAGTCGGCTAGCGGTGCCGGTGCCAAGGCCATGGAAGAACTCAAGCGGCAAGCCCAAGCCATTCTCGACCAGGAAACACCACCCACGCAAGAATTTCCCTACCCCCTGGCGTTTAACGTATTTCCCCACAATTCGGATATTGACGATGGGGGATACTGCACCGAGGAAATGAAAATGGTCAACGAAACCCGCAAGATTTTTGGCAGCCCCGATTTGCGGGTAACGGCCACTTGCGTGCGGGTACCGGTCTTGCGCGCGCACTCGGAAAGCCTTAATTTAGAGTTTGCCGAACCATTTCCTGCGGACAAAGCGCGCCAGGTGTTGGGGCAAGCGCCCGGGGTGAAGGTAGTGGAAGACTGGCAAGCTAATTATTTCCCCATGCCTATTGATGCGAGCGGTCAGGATGAGGTGCTGGTGGGACGCATTCGTGAAGATATTTCCCATCCCTATGGTTTGGAGCTATGGCTGTCTGGGGACCAATTGCGCAAAGGAGCGGCTTTGAATGCGGTTCAGATTGCGCAGTTACTAATTGCCCGCGGGCTGGTTAAGTAGGTAGGATGCCAGGGCAAACAGAGACGCCCCTTTTGAGAAGAATGCACAAAATGGTTTTTGTGTCAAGAGAGGGTTTGCCTACTGAGAAGACAAAAACTGATTGTTTGGTGAAATTTAGGAGGAGTATAGATTAGGGTGGCACATTTCGGACGTGTTTTAACGGCAATGGTAACGCCGTTTCGCGAAGACGGCAGCGTTAACTACGAGGTCGCCGAGAAGCTAGCGGCCCATTTGGTGGAACGAGGCACCGATACGTTGGTGGTCTGCGGTACCACTGGGGAATCGCCGACGCTCACTTGGGAAGAAGAGTACGAACTATTTCGCGCCATTGCCCAGGCTGTAGCCGGCAAGGCCAAAGTCATGGCTGGTACGGGGTCCAATTCCACCGCCGAAGCGATCGCGGCTACGCAAAAAGCCGCTAAACTGGAATTAGACGGTACGTTGCAGGTGGTACCGTACTACAACAAACCGCCCCAAGAGGGGTTATACCAGCACTTCCGGGCGATCGCCCAAGCCAGCCCCGACTTACCCATTATGCTGTACAACATTCCCGGACGTACGGGGCGCAACTTGGAACCAGAAACCATGGCACGGCTGGCGGAAATTCCCAACATCATCGCCGTCAAAGAAGCCAGTGGCCATTTGGACCAGGTCAGCGAAATTCGGCGGTTGACCCCTTCCGACTTTGCCATCTACTCGGGAGAGGATTCGCTCACCCTACCACTTTTGTCTGTCGGGGGCAGCGGCGTGGTCAGCGTGGCCAGCCATTTAGTAGGCGATCGCTTGCAAGAGATGATTGCCAACTTTGAAAGCGGGAACCATCAAAAAGCACTGCAAGGGCACTTGGATCTAACCCCCCTATTTAAAGCTTTGTTTGCCACCACCAATCCCATCCCAGTCAAAACCGCTTTGCAACTGCAAGGATGGGAAGTGGGGTCGCCCCGTCTGCCTTTATGCGAACCAGATGCGGAAGTGGTCTCTACCCTGAAGCGGGTGATGACCAATTTAGGGTTGTTTTAAAGGCATCTCAAAAAACATATGTTTGTCGATTTGGGAGCAAGCCAATGCCCGCTGGGAGCAACCGGTCTGGCGTTGTGCTTATCCCATCATTGATACCTTTTATTGATGCTTGTAGCGTGGTGTTCCCTCGCCACAGGCAACCATTTCCCGCCTATCCATTAATTGGTCATGGGGATGGGAAATTTGCCTTTCAAGAGGACATGTTAAGCAAATTCTTCACAGTAGCAAACCTATCCAGGAACCCATCTATATCTAAACAAGGAACGGTCAACAAATGAAAAGAAACAGTAAAAACGAAAAGAACCCACAACCCATTAAAAACAAAAAGAAAGAGCGGACCAAAGACAATTCTCCCCAGAACCAAAGCAAAAACAACGCCCCCCAACTCAAAATTATTCCCTTGGGAGGATTGCACGAAATTGGCAAAAACACCTGCATCTTTGAATACGACGACGAAATGTTTTTGCTGGATGCGGGGTTGGCCTTTCCCACCGATTCCATGCATGGTGTCAACATCGTCCTGCCGGACATGACTTACTTACGGAAGAACAGCCACAAACTCAAAGGCATGATTGTCACCCACGGTCACGAAGACCACATCGGTGGGATTCCTTTTCACCTAAAACAAGTAGAAATTCCCATTATTTACGGTCCGCGCCTGGCCATGGCTTTGCTGAGTTCCAAGCTAGAAGAAGCTGGGGTGAGCGATCGCACCCAACTACAAACCGTCGGTCCGCGGGAACAAGTCAAACTCGGCCGCCACTTTAGCATTGAATTCATCCGCAACACCCACTCCATGGCCGACAGCTTCACCGTCGCCATCAACACCCCCGTAGGTGTTGTTATTCATTCGGGAGACTTCAAAATCGACCACACCCCCGTTGACGGGGAACGGTTCGACCTGCAAAGGCTAGCGGAATACGGCGAAAAAGGCGTCCACTGCCTCATTAGCGACTCCACCAACGCCGAGGCCCCCGGCTTCACCCCTTCCGAAATGTCGGTTTATCCCAACTTAGACCGCGTGTTCGCCCAAGCACCGGGGCGGATTTTGGTCACCACCTTCGCCTCCTCCGTACACCGAGTAAACATCATCCTGCAACTGGCAGAAAAACAGGGCAGAGTGGTCTCCCTAGTGGGTCGTTCCATGATGAACGTCATCGCCCACGCTCGCAATCTAGGATACATCAAATGTTCCGACAGTCTGTTTCAGCCGCTACACACCATTAAGAAACTGCCGCCAGAAAAAGTTCTGATTTTGACCACCGGTTCCCAAGGAGAACCCCTCGCCGCCTTAACGCGGATTGCCAACGGCGAACACCGGCAAATTGCCATCCAAGAAAACGACACCGTCGTCTTTTCCGCCAATCCCATTCCAGGCAATACCATTGCCGTGGTCAACACCATTGATAAATTAATGATGAAAGGCGCGAATGTCGTTTACGGCAAACACCAGGGAATTCACGTTTCCGGTCACGGCTGCCAGGAAGACCAGAAATTGATGCTGGCTTTAACCCAACCCAAATTCTTCCTACCGGTTCACGGGGAACATCGCATGTTGGTCAAACACGCGGAAACTGCCCAAAAAATGGGGATTCCCAAGGAAAATACGCTGATAATCCGCAACGGCGATGTGGTTGGTTTGAGCCGCGAGCAAATTGAAATTGTGGACCGCGTCTGTTCAGGCATCGAACTGGTAGACTCTTCCCGTACCGGCATGGTCCATGACGATATCCTGGCCGAACGCCAGCGCCTGGCGGAAGATGGGGTGGTTACCGTTGCCACCGTTATCAGCGACAAAGGCAAAATGGTGGGCAACTCGCAGGTACACGTACGCGGCGTGGTCACCTCGGTAGAAACCACCCTGTTACAAAAGCTCATCGAACGCACCATTTACGATATCTTGAACGAACGCTGGTCCGAGTTCGTGCAATCCGGCAGAAAAGACGAAGATGCCGTTAATTGGGAGGGACTGCGCGAGTGTCTGGAACAGGCGTTGGGTCGCTTGCTACGTCGGGAGTTGCAAAGCAATCCCCTGTTGATTTTCATGATGGATTCTGTCAGCGATTCGCCTACTCGTTCCACCCGTCGCCGGCGCAGCAGTGCCACCAAAGTAGCCTCCTAGCAGAATCTTAAAATTTTCTAAGCAAGAATACTTAACACCAACCAGGGGATCGCCCACTTGCGGGGAGGATCCCCATTTTTTATCGGGCAGTTTTATAAGAAAAAATTATAAATAAAAGCTATTTCGTTTTCACGATCCAATAGAAAAAGTGCTTCAAACACTGGAAAACTTTATGGTTATTGTTTTATACCGGAGAAGGGAATCCAGGTAGCCTCCGATGGGAATCTTGCGAACCGCCGCTTACCAATCCAACCAAGATTTCCATCGAGCCATTCCCAGCAATCTTCAAAGGAAAAACCCATAATGAGTGTATTGGACCGTTCTTCACAAAATATGTCCCTACTGAGTTGGATTGAGGTAAGAACCACCGACGCATCGACGCAAGCATCTTCCCAACCAAAAACCCAACGCCAAGTTTTCGACCTTTTGCACCCCTTGCGCGCTTGGCTTAATGGCATTCAAATTGACAGCGCCAAACAAGCCCATTTCCTCTGTAAATTGATTCCCGCCCAGTGTCCTTTCGAGCGAGACATCAAACTAGGCAACCGCACATTATTTCACATTCCTCCTTTGTGCAAACTCAATCCCCTGTACGAAGAGGTTGTTGCGTTGCGTTTTCGCGCTTTGTGTTTCTTAGCCGATGAGTGTGGCGAAGACATTAGCCCATATTGTTAGGCTACGCCATACCTGCCAACCAAAGAACCAAAAAAAGAGGGGCGAATTGGCTCGCCCCTTGTGCTGTTATGGGTGGAAATTGCTTTAAAAGAAAGCATCCAAGTCAATTGCTTGGGAACCCCCTTCGTACAATTGCAGCAGCAGTTTGCCCAATTGCCACCAGACCAGAAGCCCGCTAAAAATTGTCAGCAGACTGGAAACGGCCAAGGCTAGAGGTAAGGGCAAGCCAAAAATGGACAAGCCAGCCGCCAAAAACAGGGCGATGCCGCCGATAATTCCCAAAAAAGGAATCAACAACCGGGGTTCGCGGAATTTTTGGGCAATTTGTTCGGGTTTGCTATTAGCCCATTTGCTAACGATTTGCTTGAGGGTGGCTTCAAACGCCGTACCGCAGGCCATACCAATAAGCAAGCCGACAGCCAATAAAAAATAAGGCGGGTTTGCGTACATCAAGGGACTGTAACTCCGTCAAAAATGGTTTTATCAATCGCCGGGGGAGGAACCATTGAGCGAGTCGCTGTTTTGGGAAATAGCCGCTGGCGATAGGTCTGCCAGGGTTCCCAGGGCTACATCAAACAAACGGGCGGGTTGCAAATCGGCTTTGATTAAATCCCAAATCCGTTGTACTTCTTTCGTATGCAAGCGATCGTCTTCTGTCAAAGCCCAAATCAAACGCTGGCGTAAAAAGGTTCCTTCCTCCGACATCAAATACTGCAAAGCGAGTTGTGCTGTAGGTAGGATATCAAAATCTTCGTCCCGGCGAGCCAAGGCAATCAAGTTTTCCAAACGATGCCATTGAAACTTACCATCTTTAAACAGAATTTCCACCAAACGGCGGCGCAATTCTGCCGTTTCCCCGGTTAGCAACCGCTTGGCAATATAGGGAAAGCCCATTTCTACCAATTTAAACTCGGGGTTGATGCTCATAGCTAGCCCTTCCTGGGTCACCACCGAACGAATAATCAAGGCAAAGCTGGCAGGTACTCGGAAGGGATAGTCGTACATAATATCCGAGAAGCGATCGGTGACAGTTTTAATGTTAAAGTCACGCACCCGTTCGCCGATAATATCCCCCAACACCTGTTCCAAGGCCGGTATGATGGGATTAATATCGGTTCCCGGAGCTAAAAACCCTAATTTGACAAAGGTTTCGGCTAAATCTTCGTAATCTCTGTTGACCAAATGAACCAAAGCATCCACGATGGTTTCTTTGCTGTATTGGTCCAGTTGGTCCATCATGCCAAAGTCAATATAGGCAATTCGTCCATCGGATAGCACGAACAAATTGCCGGGGTGGGGATCGGCATGGAAAAAGCCATGTTCCAGTAGCTGCTGCAATCCAGCTTCCACCGCATCTTGGATAAACTTGTTAATATCAACGTTGGCAGCAATGAGGCTGGAAGCGCCGTTGAGTTTGTAGCCTTGAATCCACTCTAGGGTTAAAACCCGTTTGCTGGTGTAGTCCCAATAAATGCGGGGAACCTTGACGTTGGGATTATCTCTGAAATTATAAGCAAATTTCTCGGCGTTTTTGCCTTCGTTAATATAGTCGATTTCTTCAAAAAGCTTGATGCCAAATTCATCAACGATGAGGGTCAAGTCATGTCCCAAATTAACCGGTAGCCAGGGAGATAGCCATTGAACGCCCCATCGAATTAGGTACAGGTCTAAGGTCAGAATGGGCAGCAGATGGGGACGTTGGACTTTCACAGCTACTTCGTCGCCGTTGTGCAAGCGCCCGCGATAGACCTGCCCCAAACTAGCGGCGGCAATGGGATTTTCGGAGAGGGATACGAAAATGGTTTCTGGATGGTATCCCAGTTCTTGGTGGATGATGCTAATGGCGGTTTCGTTATCGAAAGGAGGTAGTTGGTCTTGCAGCTTGACCAATTCCTCTACAAAGTCTTTGCGAGCCAAATCTGGACGTGTAGATAGGGCTTGCCCTACTTTGATGTAGGTGGGTCCCAGTTTGGTGAGAATGCGGCGCAACTGTTCCGCACGTTGGGGGGTGTGGGTTTGTTTGCGTATGCGGTCCCAAAAGATCCCCAGCAAAAATCCGAGAAAGGACCAAACTACTTGCAGGGCACGTCCTAGAACTTTTAGGGGACGACGGCGATAGTAATGCGCGATCGCTTCGGGATCGTAGGTTTTTAGCTGTTCGATGGAATGTTGGTTCACACTAATATTCGGCCTCTCAATCCAATAACGATAAAGAAAATAGATAGTATGCTTCCACTACCTCGGTAGTTCGGGGAGAAAAAATATACGAGCGTTTAGCAAATATATGGGTTGTCAATTCTTAGTATACAAAACTACAAACTTTACGAGTCCTCAATTTTTTTAAAGATTTTTAGCAAAATGGGAATTCCTCAATTGGAGTGCGTTTCAAACCTCCCTTCAGTCCTGCTTCAAAGAAATGTTGTATTTTTTATGAAGAAAAATTACGATACATAAAGTTTTCTTTCTATGCGTTTCTATGAATAGGTGTCAAGTAAAACTTTCGGTAGCTTGGAATCCCCGTCGCTTTAGCGCGGGGAGGAAAAGCGCCTCGTGGGGCTTTAGCCCCATTT
>NZ_LNDC01000150.1 GCF_001870905.1 Geitlerinema sp. PCC 9228 | reverse complement strand
TGGGGATGTCCGGTATCGGGGAATACATCACAGAAATTTGATTTTAAAACCATTGAATATTTTATCCGAGAATAAGGTTTGTACTTTTCAGAAATTTAGATTTAATTTTAAAATTATTGAATATTTTATTTGAGAATAAGGTTTGTAGGGTGGGCATTGCCCACCGTACTTTTCTACTACTTCGCGAAGCGCCCCTACCAGGGCAATTGGAAAAATTTAGACAGTCGTTGTTTCTCAGAAATGGTATTATTTGAGAATAAGGTTGGTACGGTGGGCAATGCCCACCCTACTTTTCAGAAAAATAGAAATGCCCCTATTTGGATAATATATCACTTTTATTCATCCACTCCCATATCCCCCACCGCCAGGCGTTTCAATAACAAAAACATCGCCTGGTGCCATTTTCGCCGTATCCGTACCAGCTAACTGTACAATGCTACCATCGCCGCGTTCTACATAATTATTTCCCGGCAAACCATCGCCGCCACCAGCCAATCCCGCCGGTGGAATGCTGCGATGGCTGGATAAAATTCCCACCGTCATGGATTCGTTGAAGCGAATTCGCCGGATAACTCCATTGCCGCCTCTGCCTATCCCCCTACCACCGGAGTTGGCGCGAATGGCAAAACGTTCCACCAAAACCGGAAATCGCAATTCCAAGACTTCTGGGTCTGTCAGGCGGGAATTGGTCATGTGAGTTTGCACCGCATCAGTGCCGGAAAAAATTGATGGACCGTTCTCTCCCAAGAATCTCCCCGCGCCAGAACCGCCGCAAATGGTTTCGTAGTATTGGTGAGTTTGGTTGCCAAAGGTGAAATTGTTCATGGTTCCCTGAGAACCCGCCGTTACTCCCAAAGCTGCATACAAGGCATCGACGATATTTTGGGAAGTTTCTACGTTACCAGCCACCACAGCGGCAGGATATTGGGGATTGAGCATGGAACCTTGGGGAATCTCTACCTGTAACGGTTTCAAACAGCCGGCATTGAGGGGAATATCGTCGTCTACTAGGGTTCGGAAGGTATACAAAACAGCGGCTTTGCAAACGGCGGCTGGTGCGTTGAAATTATTGTTTTGTTGTTCGGATGTGCCGCTAAAGTTGATTTTTGCCAGGCGATTTTCCCGGTCGATGGTAATTTTTACTTGGATTTGGGCGTTATTATCTAATTTTTGGATAGATTCGCCATCGGATAAAACAGAAAGGGCACGTTTTACCGAGGCTTCGGCGTTGTCTTGTACGTGACCCATGTATGCTTGGACGGTATCCAAACCAAAATTGGCGATCGCTCTGCCAATCTCTTGCACGCCTTTCTCGTTTGCTGCTATTTGTGCCTGCAAATCGGCGATATTGCGGTCGGGATTTCTGGCTGGATAGGGATTGTCTGCCAAAAGCGATCGCAGTTCCGCTTCCTGAAAATGGCCCCCTTCTAACAACAAAAAGTTATCCAACAAAATCCCTTCTTCTTGGATATGGGTGCTGTTCGGTGGCATGGAACCAGGGGTAATTCCACCTACATCAGCGTGGTGACCGCGAGAAGCAACGTAAAATAGGGGTTTGTTCTTGGATTCGTGGTTATTTTCTGTAGCAAATACAGGTGTAATTGCCGTAATATCGGGCAAATGAGTACCGCCGTGGTAGGGATTGTTAGAAATATAAACATCTCCCGGGGCAATTTTATCGCTCTTAGAAGCAATCAACGCCGCCACGCTTTCGCTCATGGACCCCAAATGAACGGGAATATGCGGCGCATTGGCTACCAACTGACCCTCTCCATCGAAAATCGCACAGGAAAAATCCAAACGTTCCTTAATATTTACCGAAGAAGAGGTATTTTGCAAGGTAACCCCCATTTGTTCGGCGATGGAACGGAACAAATTATTGAAAATTTCTAGCATTACTGGGTCGGCGGTACCTTTTTCGGCTGCGGCGACTGAAGGTTCGCTAATGGTGGTGGTTGGTGCTTCTACCGCCGATAGAACCAAATGATTTTGCGAGGTTCGTTGTGCCTGCCAGCCGGGTTCGATGACGTTGGTGCCGGTTTTGTCTACAATTAAGGCTGGCGCTGGAATCACTTGGTGGGGTGGCAAATCGTCGCGGCGAAAGACTGGGGTATCCTGCCACTCGTCGCCGACATACATGGAAACGGTGGCGATGGGTTTTGCTTGTTTTTGCTGGCTGGAAACGGTGGGTTCCGCTGGTGTATCCATTTGGCGGACCAGTTCCACCGATACCGTGGCAACAATCAAAGATTTGGTTTGATGGGTAAATCCGTAGATGCCGAGATGTGCTTGTTCGAAGCGTTGTTTGAGTTGTTGAAAATTGGAACGAAAATCAACAACCAAAGGGGTGTCGGTGCCTTCGTATTTGATATGGATTTTGCGAATAATTTGTTGGTGGTTTTCTGGGGATTGGCGAAACGACCCGAGAAGTTCTTGGAAAATATTTTCTATCTGTGGCAATATGTCGGGGGTCAATGGTGCTTCTACGGTTTGTTCGCGCATGGTGCGTACGTCTGCCAATCCCATGCCATAGGCGGAGAGAACCCCGGCTAGCGGATGGATGAAGACTCGTTTGATACCTAGGGAATTGGCGATCGCGCAGGCATGTTGTCCGCCAGCACCGCCGAAACAACATAGGGTATACTTAGAAACATCGTAGCCGCGCTGGAGGGAAATTTTCTTGATGGCACTGGCCATTTTTTCTACAGCGATCGCTAAATATCCGGAAGCGACTTGTTCTGGCGATCGCTGCCATCCGGTATCTTGTTGGATTTGAGCGGCTAATTGTTGAAATTTTTGCTTAACTGTATCGCGATCGAGGGGTTTATTGCCATCTTGGCCAAAAACATGGGGAAAGAACGATGGTTGAATTTTCCCCAACATGACATTACAATCGGTCACCGTTAGCGGACCACCACGACGGTAACAAGCCGGACCTGGGTCGGCACCAGCGGATTCCGGTCCCACCCGATAGCGGGAACCATCGAAAAACAGACGGCTACCGCCACCAGCTGCAACGGTATGAATGGCCATCATAGGGGTTCGCAGGCGCACTCCGGCAATTTCGGTTTCAAATTCCCGTTCGTATTCGCCGTTGTAATGCGCCACGTCGGTGGAGGTACCTCCCATGTCAAAGCTAACAATTTTATCGAAGCCGGCGCGCAAGCTGGTTTGAACGGCACCGACAATGCCACCGGCAGGACCGGAGAGGATGCTATCTTTGCCTTGAAATTGTTCGGCATCCACCAAACCGCCGTTGGATTGCATGAACATCAAGCGCTGGCGAATTTGCGGACGTAGGTGTTCCGCGCCTTTGGCTAGTTCGGCGGCTACTTGTTCGACGTAGCGTTTGAGAATGGGGGAGAGGTAGGCATCGACGACGGTGGTATCGCCGCGACTGACGAGTTTGATTTGCGGGGTGACTTGGTGGGATACGGAAATTTGCGAAAAGCCGATTTCTTGGGCAATTTCAGCTGCGATCGCTTCGTGTTGCGGGTAGCGATAGCCGTGCATAAATACAATAGCACAACTGCGGATGCCGGCATGGTAGGCAGCTTGGAATTGTTCGCGCAAGCGTTCGCGGTTGAGGGGTTGTATAATTTCGCCGGTGGCCGTGCAGCGTTCTTCAACTTCTATTACCTGTTCGTAGAGCATTTCGGGGAGAACAATCTCCCGCGCAAAAATATCGGGACGGTTTTGATAGCCGATACGCAGCGCATCCCGAAATCCTTGGGTGATGGCTAACACTGTGCGATCGCCTTTTCTTTCTAACAAGGCATTGGTGGCGACGGTGGTTCCCATTTTAATGGCAGCGATGTTTTCCACGGGAACGGCGGTGCCTGCGGGAACTTCTAAAATCTCTCGAATGCCTTGTACGGCGGCATCCTGGTAGCGCTGGGGATTTTCCGAAAGCAATTTCCGGACAATGGTTTCCCCGTTGGGACTTCTAGCGACAATATCGGTAAACGTACCGCCGCGATCGATCCAAAATTGCCACAATTTCTTACCGTCCTGCATCCATCAATCCTAGCTTTTAAAAAGATTTTAAAATCAAGGGAAATACCCCCACACTGGAAGTGCCAGCAAGCAGTGGTGGGGTGATTTGCAAGTCACCCCTACCTATCATTTCTGCCAATATACCTATGACCAAAAAGTTAGCAGGCATTTTGCTGTTTTAGAGAAATCCCAACCAAGACAGCAATCCCTCTCCGGAAAAATACTCCACCAGCAGCATGGCGACAAAACCAATCATAGCAGCACGGCCGTTCAGGCGTTCTGCGTATTCGTTGAAGCCGAATTTGGGTTCTTCCAGATTGGGGGTTTCGCTAGGTTGGGGTGTGGATGGGGATTCGCTCATGAGATTCTCTTTCTTAGAGTGGTTATATTTTAGCTTTTTATTTTCTGCCAGATATTGCCCCTACGTCAATGGATGGCTATCCGTTGGCAAACCCTGCTATCCTTGTACATCTTTGATAACCATGACCTCGGTGGCTTTGATTAACGCTGTGACATCGTCGCCAACGGTTAGCTGCAGGTTTTCTGCCGAACCGCGGGTAATAACGGCATCCACCAGGTTGTCTCCGACTTGGACGGTAACTTCTGCTAGAATATCACCCATCTTGATATCGGTTATTTTTCCCTGCAACTTGTTGCGTCCGCTAATTTTTGCTGTCATGGTTTTATCCTCCTATAAATAGCAGTTGAAAGTGTTTGTCGCGCTTGGCTGGCCGGTAATTATAGAAACAGTTGTTGGGAAAAAATGTAGTCTACGATGCTTAAAAGGATAATTATACGAGGTAGTTCATGGAAATCGGTGTCCCTAAGGAAATTAAGGACCAAGAGTTTCGCGTCGGGTTGAGTCCCAGTAGCGTCCGCGTGTTGCAAGAACGCGGCCATCAGGTATTTGTGGAAACGACGGCTGGCGATGGCGCTGGCTTTGCCGATGGGGATTACGCGCATGCAGGAGCCAAAATTGTCTCGTCGGCGCAGGAAGCCTGGAATTGCGAAATGGTGGTGAAGGTGAAGGAACCTTTGCCATCGGAGTATGATTTTTTGCAAAAGGGACAGTTGCTGTTTACCTATTTGCATTTGGCGGCCGATCGCCAATTGACAGAAGCTTTAATGGAATCGGGGGTAACAGCGATCGCGTACGAAACGGTGGAATTGCCGGATGGCAAATTACCTTTGCTAACCCCTATGAGTATTATTGCTGGTCGGTTGGCGGTGCAATTTGGTGCGCGTTTTCTGGAACGGCAGCAAGGCGGTCGCGGCGTTTTGCTGGGTGGCGTTCCGGGAGTACGACCGGGTCGCGTGGTGATTCTCGGCGGCGGTATGGTGGGAACGGAAGCAGCGCGCATGGCTATTGGTATGGGTGCGCGGGTACAGATTTTTGATATCAATATCGAACGCCTGGCCTATCTGGAAACTTTATTTGGTTCGCGGGTGGAACTGCTGTACAGCGAACCATTGCAAATCGAACAGGTAGTTCCGGAGGCGGATTTGTTGATTGGTGCGGTTTTGGTGTTGGGAAGGCGCGCGCCGACGTTGGTGCCCCGCAGTATGGTAGAAAGCATGCAAGAAGGTGCGGTAATTGTGGATGTGGCGGTGGATCAAGGCGGCTGCGTGGAAACTTTACACCCCACTTCCCATACCCAACCCACCTATGTTGATGCGGGGGTGGTTCACTACGGCGTTCCCAATATGCCGGGGGCCGTTCCTTGGACAGCTACGCAAGCGTTGAACAACAGTACGTTATCCTATGTGTTGAAGTTGGCAAATTATGGTTTGGAAGGATTGGAGAAATTCCCGATTTTGGCGAAGGGAGTGAACGTACGCGATCGCCGTTTGGTGCATCCGGCAGTGAAAGAAGTTTTCCCCGACTTGGCCAGCTAAACCAACTCTGGTACCACCGCTATCTAGGACCAATTGACGGGCGTTTGTCAATCAATATAGGAAATAGAGAATGGAAGCTCAAAAAGGATAACAAACAGCTATCTTTATGCTTCCGTTTTCTATTTTTTATCCCGAAGAAGCAAGAGAAGAAACCCTATGGGTTTGCTTGCCAAGGCTACGCCAAATGCGGCGATCGCCAAAACCTGGTATTTTTTCTTAGGGAAAAGGAAAGCTTAACAAAGGTTAAGACGGCGGTGGGAGTAAACAAACCTTTTTGTTTCTTATCTGCCAAGATGGCTGCTAATATAGAGAGTTGCCGCTCAAATGAAAAGAAATCCTGGAAAATTCGTAAAAGTTCTATCGATCATGAAAATTGGCGATCGCGTTCGGGTCAAACAATCGGTTACGGTGTACCACCATCCCAAACATCGCAACCAACCCCTCGATATCAAGGGGATGGAGGGAGAAATTGTTGATGTGATTCAACAATGGCAGGGTAGACCAGTGAGTGCCAATCTCCCGATTAAAGTTAAATTTGAGAAAAAGTTTAGCGCCCACCTGCGCGAAGACGAACTTGAAGTTATCGAACCGTCCCAGTAACAAGCTAGCCAGCTGGCAGGGGAGACATCAAAGGCGATGTCTCCTAATTTTATCTTGGTTTAGGGAGAGGCAAACCATTTTCGCAAATGCTGTCCCAAAATTTCTTGAATCCGAACAGTAACCTCGGCTGCCGGTTGGTTGGCGTCGATGCGAACTTTCCGGTCTGGTTGCTTGGCCACCAAATCGGCATATCCCTGGCGTACGCGGCGGTGGAAATCCAGATGCGCTTGTTCCATGCGATCGCTTATTTTACCGCTTTGGCGGGCCCGGTGTAACCCCACTTCCACATCCACATCCAACCAAAAGGTAAGATCGCTTTCCAAACCGTTGGTAGCCATTTGGTTCAAACGGCGGATCCAATCCAAATCGCCTCCCCGACCGTATCCCTGATAGGCAATCGTAGAATCCACATAGCGATCGCATAAAATCAGGTTGCCAGCTTCTAAATGAGGTTTGAGGAAGGTTTCCACATGTTGCGCGCGATCGGCAGCATAGAGGAACAACTCCGCGCGATCGTGCAAGGGTGGTGTAAAGTCACCATATAGCAACATTTCCCGCAAGCGATCGCCAAGTTCCGTTCCCCCAGGTTCCCGAGTCGCGATCGCTTTGGGTGGGGTGGCCCCTTCCCATCCCAATTCCTGCCACCAGGGGTGCGTCACCAACCAGTGGCGCAATTTTTCGATTTGGGTGCTTTTGCCGCCACCTTCCGACCCTTCAAAAACAATTAATTTTCCCCGCATGAAAAGAAAATTCCTGAAATCCTAGCTGCTACGTCCAAAGAAAGTGCTACATTGACTGTCAAAGAGGTTATAGAGTGCCACCATACTAGTGGATGTTTTTTCTTTGGTAGAAAGAAACCAATCCCCTAGCATCCAATAGAAAGTCATTTTTGACAACCGAGCGACAGGTAAGCTGTTATGGAAACATCCAATCCCCAACAATTACAATCGGAAATCTCCCGCTTGCAGTCCGAGTTGCAAATGCGAGAGCAACTGGTAGAGCAACTTTCTGCCGAACTGTTCCGACTGGTCAAGGGTAATACGAATTTTACACCGGCACCAGAAGTATCTCAACGCCATCAAGAAGAAATGGAAGCCTTGCGGGAACAACTGCGCCAAGTAGAAGAACAAGTGGCGTTTTATCAAGAACAGTTGGAAAACCGCGACGAGGAAATTTACCAACTCCGCCAAACCAATCAAGAACTCACCGACCGCAGCCGCATGTTGGAACAAGTGGTCCAAGATTTGCCGGAAATTTACCGCCAGAAGTTCCAGGAACGGATTCAACCGGTCACCGAACAGTTGGAACAGTTACAAAAAGAAAACCGCCGTTTGCATGCAGAACTGCAAAGCGTTAGCTATCGCCTGGCTTTGCGATCGAAACGTTCCCAGCATCTCGAACTGCCAAGCTTTCGCGGCGACGACTCGGAAGATGGGGTAGAATTGCCGAGTTTTGGCAATGCCTAATGCTTTTCATTTTGATAGTTCGGGGTGCCACAGCAATGGAAAACATTGGGTCTGTATTTGGCTTCCTTGGTAGCAGCGAGGAAACAATAAACAAGAAAACAGCATCGAAAGGAAAATGATAAAATATTTCTATATTTTGCTTTCGTTGCTACCAAGTCAGTCCAAAAACTCATGAAAGGCAAAATTGTTCTATTGGGACTGCTCTTCGGAACCTATGGCTGCACGGCTTTACCCAGTGCAACCAACTTTAAATTGGCCACACCTGCCGCCTCCGAACGAATGCGCCAGCCGCAGTCTCTAACACAAACGCAACCCATATCGACCCGTGGTATTGGGGTTGCCAAATTAGGCATGACCCTGGGGGAATTGAAACAAATTATGGGACCCTCGGCAAAATTTCGCGTTGTGCCTGATTTTCAGGGAGATTTTGATGCGATCGCGGTGCTTCAAGCGGGCAACCTACAATTTTATATTTTGTACCTATCGGGAAATTCCTTCACCAATCGAGACCGCATACAATTTCTTATGACCGACAATCCCCGCTACCAAACCGCAGAAGGGGTGGGTCCGCAAACCCTCCTACGCCATGCCGTCTCCAAATACGGAGAAGCCACCCTCAGCTACACTTTAAACGGCGAATCCCGCGAATCGGTTGTCTTTTCCGAATATCAAAAGCCGGAAATTCTCTTTACCCCTGCCACGCCAGACCACCAGCTAGCCGGTATTTATCCCAACGCGCCAAAAGAAGTGGCCAGCAGGCTGAATTTCTACGAAACCAACGAATTCCATCGCAACGCCTACATTCAATCCGTTTTGGTTAGTTGCGCCGACCCGCAATGTTCCTCCTAACCCCAGCCACAATCGCTTTCAGAGATTCGCCAAAGACGCCAGAGGACAATTCCATGGCGTCTTTATTGTTTTTTGGTTTGGCTTGGTTGGTTTCCACGCCAAATTGACCCGGCAGACGAACAGTCAATTCCCTATTGCCGGGAAAATACACCGCGATCGCGTAGCGGCGACCTCAAGATTCGGTTTTCTGGAAATAAAGATATCGCATCTGCTGCCCCCGGCAAAAATTTTTCCCAAATTTTTTTCCCGAGACTTGACATTTTCCCGAAAAATCGTAACAATGTATACAGAAAGTTAAATCGTTCATCTCTTTCCGAGGGCGCAGTAGCCTAATCGAGCTACCGAAGCGACCGAAGAAAGAGACGGAAGTAGGGGGAGAATTCTCCCGAAGGAACGCGCCTCACTTAGCAAATTTAGCTTCAAGCTCGTAAGGAGGCGACGAAAATGAAACTTAACTATCGTGGTATCGAATACGATTACAACCCTACTCCCGTAGATACAGTTGATACTGGTGCTCGCGGAAAATATCGTGGCCTGGATTGGCGCTTTCGCAATCCCAAGAAAACGCCGGTTTATCAAACCACGCTGCAGCTAAAATATCGCGGCATCCCCTACGGAAACGGCAACAGCAACGAAGCAGCCGCACCTGCACCTACAACCCAGCCGGCTGTGGAACCAGCAGAAGTTGCCATTTCCACGGTGCAAGAAAAAGCGCGTGCCTTGATGTACAAAGGTAACCAGGTTATCAAAAAACGCCAACAAGCGATGCTCAGCCGTAGCATCCACGATGTAGGCATGGACGAAGCAGAAGTCGGTGACTACTGGAACCGCATCCAAGGTAAGGTTCATCCTACCTTCCGCGTGACCTACGGTCCTTCTCGCATCGCTCACAGCTAACGCATTCCTACGCCAGTTTCTCTAGTTGGCGGTTCCATCTACCACCCAACATAGAGAAAACGAAATAGGATGCCAACCGGGTTCTCAGGTTCTCCCTGCAGAATCCGGTTCTTTTTTTATTCTTTCCTTCTTCCGCTCCTGCCACTACGTCCAAATGGCACCCCCCATCAACTTCCGATAGCGTTCTGCCAAAGCCGCCTTTAACTGGGGCCAGCGATTGAGCGTGGGGTCTTTGGCAAGGACCTTTTCGGCAGCCTCCCGTGCTACCATGAGCACATCTTGGTCTTCTACCAGACTCGCCAGGACAAAATCTGGCATTCCCGACTGGCGGGTTCCCATGACTTCCCCAGGTCCGCGCAGTCGCATATCCATTTCGGCGATAAAAAAGCCATCTTGGGATTTGGCGAGAACTTGCAGGCGTTCTTGTGCCTCTGGTGTGGCTTTGGCGTTCATCACTAGCAAGCAATAGGAAGCGGCGGCCCCCCTCCCCACGCGACCTCGCAGTTGGTGGAGTTGGGATAAACCAAAGCGTTCCGCGTTTTCTACCAACATGACTGTGGCGTTGGGAACGTCTACACCAACCTCGATTACGGTGGTGGATACCAAAATTTCGGTTTGACCATCACGGAAATTTGCGATCGCTTCTTCTTTTTCGGCCGAGGCCATACGTCCGTGCAGCAATCCCACGGAAAATTCTGGAAACACCGTTTCTTGCAGCTTTTGATATTCTTCAATCGCCGATCGCAGATCCAATTTTTCCGATTCTTCCACCAAAGGCAACACCACGTAAGCTTGCCGGCCTTGTACCACCTCCCGCCGAATCAAATCGTGTGCTTGCTTGCGTTCTTTAGCTTTCAAAACCGTGGTTTGCACGGGGGTACGACCAGGGGGAAGTTCGTCAATTTGGCTGACATCCAAATCTCCGTGCAGGGTTAGCGCCAGGGTTCGCGGAATCGGCGTGGCGGTCATGGTCAAAACGTGAGGTGCGCCGGCAACGCCTTTTTGCTGCAATTTGGCGCGCTGTTCCACGCCAAAGCGGTGCTGTTCGTCGATGGCAACCAGTCCCAAACGGTGAAATTCTACCGTATCTTGAATTAAGGCGTGGGTTCCGACCACTACTGGCAGTTCGCCGGTGGCTAGCTGTTGGTAAATGGGTTTGCGTTTGGCGGCTTTGGTGGACCCGGTGAGCAGTTCTACGGGTAAGTTTAGCAGGGTCAGCCAGTTGACCAATTTTTGGTAGTGTTGTTCGGCGAGAACTTCTGTGGGGGCCATTAAGGCAGCTTGATAACCAGCTTGAATCGCTGCCAGCATGGCAACGACGGCCACGACGGTTTTTCCCGAACCCACATCCCCTTGTACGAGGCGATTCATGGGGGTGGTTTTTTGAATGTCGGTGAGGATTTCGTTGATGACCCGTTTTTGGGCACCGGTCATTTCAAAGGGCAGAAGCTGGTAAAATTGTTCGATGAGATAGCCTTGTGAGGGAGCGATCGCTTTGGTTTGGGTTTGTTTTTGGCTTTGGCGGCGGCGGAGCAGTCCCAGTTGTAGGTAGAAAAACTCATCAAAGACCAAACGGTGGCGTGCGTCTTGCAGTTGTTGCCGGTCGTTGGGAAAGTGAATGCCAGCAATGGCGCTAGGGAGGTCCATTAAACCGTAACGCGATCGCAATCCCTTGGGCAACGGATCGCAAATGTGGGCAGCCGCTGGCAGTGCCGTGACCACCGCCTTGCGTACCAAATCGGCACCTACCCCTTCCGTGAGGGAGTAAACCGGCACCAAACGTCCGATTTTATCCGATTCTAACTGCCCTCCCAAGCCATCCATTACCTCAATTTCCGGATTGTCTAACGTCAAGCCATATTTATTCTTTTTCACCAACCCAGAAGCTGCCACAATAGAACCCACGGGATAGAGGCGTTTTTGCTGTTCCTGCCAGCCGCGGTTGGCGTAGCGCATGCCAGCGAAAAAGCGGGTAATTTTGATTTTGCCGGTATTGTCTTGTAGGGAAAGTTCTAAAATGGTGAGCTTGCGGTTTTTGGGACTGCTAAAGCACTTGCAGCGCTGGACTTTGGCAATGATACTTACGGTCTCCCCAGCTTGTAAATCTTGGATGGGAACTTGTTTGGCGTAGTCTAAGTGGTCCCGAGGAAAGTAGTAGAGCAAGTCACCGACGGTGTACAGTCCCAGTTTGGCGAGCTGCTCCCCTTTTTTAACCCCGATATTGGGTAGTTTTAATAAGGGTTGTTCTAGGGCGTTGCTTTGGTTGGCAATGGCTGGCTGGGTGGAAGATTTGGTTTTGGCTGCCAGTCGAGAACCGTTGGTTTGGGGGGTGGCGGTTTCTTGGTTTTGCGATCGCTTGTTGGCACTTCTTTCTAATGCCAAAAGCAACTGACGGGTGTATTCCACCAGGCTGCGGCGCTGTTCCGTTTCCATGCGGGGATACTGCGCGTAGGCAGTTGCCACCAGTTCCCACCGCCGCTTTTCGTCTTCCGTGAGAGAAGGGGGGCGATCGCGAAAGCTCATTTGCATAAACTCACTGAAGCGATAGGATCTCCCCATCATGTCAGCAAAGCCATTTTCTGACTCGACAGCCAGTGCCTTTTGCAACCGGGACCAATCTATACTTTGTGCTTTCTCATTTCTCATCGGCGGTGGTTGATTGCGACTGCTTGTTGCCTGGAAGGGTTACGGATGGGATTCTTCAAACCAAATGGCACGCCAATTGGCCTCCGCCGTAGCGACGAGCCATTCTTGCTGTTTTTGTTCGTAGGCTTGTTTGAGTTGGGAAAACTGGGATATAAGCTGGCGCAGCTGGTTACGTTGCGCCATGACCTGCGGTTCGGCAAATTCCAGTTCCCCTAAGTGAAGTGCAATGACTGTAATGGGAACGGGTTCGCTTTTCTTCTGGGATTCTTGGGACTCTGGCGGCGCTTCCGCTTGCACGTACAAACGAATCACATTGGGAGGACCGGAGGTATCGGCATTGGCACTGGAGTGAACCGCCATTTCCAAAAGTGGGTCGGGAAGTTCCGGCATCAATACCCCTGCTTCTTTTAGTACGTGGTTGGCTTGATAAGAGCTATTGTGGAGAACGTTGCTGATGGCACTTTCTACCATTTCCAACCATTTTGCAAAAGGATGTACGGGGTCTTCCCCCAACAGCTGACTTCTGAGGTCTGTCGACTGGGTATCCCCCCATTCCATAGCTTCCCCATTTGGCGAAGATGTAGCTTGTTGCTTGTCGTTTTCAGATGCTGTATCTTGATGGCTATCGGTTTCGGTTTCCGTTTCCGCGGCAGCTTCATTTTGCCACTCGCTTGCAGGGATTTCGGAAGCGGCAGGTAGGTTTTCTAAAAGCGAAGCGATCTCTTCTTGCGTGCGCGCAGCAACTTGACGTAGGAATTTTTGTAGCTTTTCCCGTTCGCTGACCGATAAATTGAGAAAGCGATCTGGATAGGTATGGGTACAAATCTGGTAAGCTGCCAACACTAATTGTTGCCGAACAGCATTGCCCAAAATTTCCAGGTAGCTGTTATAAACTTTATGGGTCTCCTCCCGTAGCTGGGCTACCTTTTCATCCATCTTGGCTAAATCTTGTTCGATTTTTTCAATTGCTCCAGCCATAGTTCTATGTGTTTCCTACCTAGGAAAAATTGTATCTCGATTTTTCCCTTCCATCTTGCCGTGGCTAGGGAAAATTTCACCAATAGGATTTTTATAGAAAGAGCATGGGAAGGCTAAAACCCCTCTGCTTCAGCGAGGGGATACAGCCAACCTTGGGGCTTTAGCCCCAGCTCAGTCTAGCTACTATTCCCTTGAGCCTCAATATATCGCTGAATTACCTCACAGCTAACATTACCAGCCGTTGAAACAAAGCACGGCAATGGTATTTCAACACAAGGAAATACATTGGCAAGTATTCTTTGGTTTACGAATACAAGTTGAGTCGGCACTATCAAACCCTCTACTCGCAGGCAGCGCAGCAAGTCTTATTGTCAGTATGGGAATCTTTCAAGTCCTACCGTGAGCTGCTCAAAACGTGGCGCAATGGCGAGTTGGCGGATAAGCCAAAACTGCCGAACTACCAAAAGAAGCGTGGGCTTGCAGTGGTGAGCTATCCCCAGCCAGCCCTGAAATTACAAGACAATCAAATGCGGGTGCCGTTGGGCAAATTTGGTGAAAGCATGGTTTGGGATTGACCATTGGACGGCAGTTGAAGTCCATCAACCGCTGGTACAACAAACTGAGGAATCCTCCACATCAAAAGCTTCGTTTTGAGATGATGACTTCTTGCCGACCATCGGCGAACAACCCGATAGCTGGAAGCCATCTAGAAAACGGACAAAGCGGGGACTCTACTGCACGGGTGCGAACCAATACATCAATGCAGACTGTAATGGTGCTGCAAATATTTTAA